>DASYXE010000442.1:0-1719 GCA_035935375.1 Gemmatimonadaceae bacterium
CTGCCGCAGACGGACGATTTCGTCCGCGCGTACCGCGAGCTGGCGGCGTTCTAGACGGCCGCGTTTCGGTTAGGCGGCGCCGGCTCCGCGGCCGTCGCGGCCGGATCCTGCCGATAGAACGCGCTCAGCTGCGCGTAGAACTCGGGCTCCTCGGCGCGTAGCGCGCGCGGTTTCTCGAAAAAGACCTCAGTCGCGACGGCGATGAACTCCGCGAACTTCGTGGCCGCGTAGGCGCCGAGGACGGACGCCTCGCCGGCGGCGAGCCGTTTGGTCAAGCGATCGAAACTTTCGCTAAGCACGCGATTCCACTGATCCGGGTTAGGCACGTCCGGCTGGCCCTGGATGGGTGGCCCGAAGATCTGCGGCACCTTGGCGTGCGTCGGATCGAGATCGTGTTCGTCGGCCAGGAGATGCGCGAACTCGTGGTAGACCACGTTTTGCCCATCGTGTGGATCGTCGGCGCCTGCCTTGACCGAGTCCCAGCTCAGCACCATGTCTCCGTCCGCCCAAGTCTGTCCGAGGTCGGCCTGCGGCTTTTGGTCGGGCGTGCCCATCCACACGAGGCGCTTGCACGACGGACGCGGCACGAAAGTGGACGGATAGATCAAGACCTCGCGCACGTTTTCATACTGCTCGCCCGGAATCCGAAGGGACATGAGGCACGCCTGCGCGGCAATGATCAATTGCATCGTCTCGTCCACGACCACCCCGCGGCATCCTTCCCAATGCGCGCGGCCGATGAGATCTCGGCTCAATTGAAGTAGCCGCACGCGCTCCGCGGTCGTGAGGGCGCGGCTCGCCGGCACGTTGCGGTCCAGAAGGCGCAGCCACCCTTCGGGCAGCGGCTCGGCCGCCGCATGACGCGCTGTGGCAATGACGGCGCGCCGCAGCACCCAAACGACGATGCCGATGGCGGCCAGGAATGCAACGCCGATGGCGAGCGGCGTCACGATGGCGTCGAGAGAGTCAGATAACACGGAGGAGCGATGGTCCCTAGTTAGGCGGGTGGGCAGGCCGGCGTGGCGGGTCTCGAACCATACCCCCGGTGGGGTGCGTTGTTTATTTCGTCAGTCGTCGGTGAGGCTCGTGATCGCGCCGTCGAGCAGATCGTTGAACCGTTTCGGGTCTTCCAGCATCATGAAATGGCCCACGCCGTGCATGATCGCGACGTCCACGCCGTGCTCGCGCAAGGACGCTGTGTCGGTGGGCGCATTGTCGGCATTGATCGCGATCACGGACAGGTGGATCGCGGCGAGCGTACGCCGAATCTCGCGACTGTAGCCGACGGCAGACTCGAGCGCGGCGATGGCGACCTGCGGGTCGGCCGAGGACATGGCCGTCGCCGTGCGCTCGACCAGCGCGGAGTCCGATGTGGGCACGAACATGCCGCGCACGAAGCGTTGCGTCGCACGCCGAAAGTCGGCGCGGAACGGTGCGACGAACGAGTCGACCTGCGCCGCCGAGCGCGCCGTGCGTAGCTGCTTGTAGGTGTCCACCCAGATGAGCGCGCTCACACGGCCGGGCAGTTGCCGCGCGGCTTCGGTGACCACATCGCCGCCCATGGAGTGGCCGATCAGGATGACGTTCGTCAGGCGGAGGTGCTTGACGACGGCGGCGACGTCGCCGCCGAACGCATGGATCGACCATGAGCCCGTGTGTCCCAGGCCGGACTCGCCGTGGCCGGCGAGATCCAGCGTGACGACCGTATAGTGCGGGGCG
>DASYXE010000443.1:0-1544 GCA_035935375.1 Gemmatimonadaceae bacterium
CTGTTCGTTGAACGCGATGACATCCGCGAGCGACTTCACCGGCGACGACGTGAGCGCGCCAAGATAGGCGTTGAGATCGGCCTTGAACTCGTACAACAGCACCTCGAACTCGGCGTCACCAAACTTGCCCGCGGTGGGGAATGCGACCGGGTCCACGAGTACCGCGCCCCGATCGCGCATCGCGTGCAGCGCGTCTTCCATGAGCACATCCGCGGCGCGGCTGTATCCCATGTAATGCTCACGGAGTACGCCGATGCGCGCGCCCTTGAGTCCGTCGGCGTCGAGAAACGTCGTGTAGTCCGTGTGCGACTTGCCCGCGCTCGCGCGCGTCGCCGTGTCGAGCGCATCGACTCCCGTTAGGACGCCGAGCAGCGCGGCCGCGTCGGCAACCGTGCGGCACATGGGACCGGGTGTGTCCTGCGAGTGCGAGATCGGAACGATGCCGGAGCGGCTCAACAAGCCGATGGTCGGCTTGATGCCCACGAGCGAGCACGCGGCGCTCGGGCTCACGATGGACCCATCGGTCTCGGTTCCGATGGCGGCCGCAGCGTAGCTCGCCGACGACGCGCCGCCCGATCCCGAGCTCGAGCCCGACGGCGTGCGATCGAGCGCATACGGATTGTGACTCTGGCCGCCGCGTCCGCTCCATCCGCTCGTCGAATGCGACGCGCGGAAGTTCGCCCACTCCGACAGGTTCGTTTTGCCGAGGATGATCGCGCCGGCGGCGCGCAGCCGCGCCGCGACGAACGAGTCGCGCGGCACTTTCGCGCCGACGAGCGCGAGCGAACCGGCGGTGGTCATCATCTTGTCGTCGGTCGCGATGTTGTCTTTGATCAACACCGGAATGCCGTGCAGCGGGCCGCGTGGTCCCTTGCTCTTGCGCTCCTGGTCGAGGGAATCGGCGATGTCGAGCGCGTCGGGGTTGAGCTCGATGACCTCGTTGAGCGCGGGACCTCTGTGGTCGAGCTCGTCGATGCGCGCGAGATAGAGCTCGGCGATGCGCCGCGCCGTGTACTTGCCGGACGCCATGCCGGCCTGGAGGTCGGCGATCGTGGTGTCCTCGAGCTCGAACGGAGCGGCGACGTAGCGGGCCGGCCGCGTTGCGTTAGGCGAAGCCGCGCCGGTGCGGTCCAGGTGCGGCAGCGAGGCGCGGGCGAGCGCGAGGGCGCCGCCGGCCAGGCTCGCGCCGACGAAGTGTCGCCGGCTCATCCCTCCCGCGGGCACTGCGGGATCGTCGTGCTGCGTCATCGCTCCTCCTCGGTGAGATCGTTTCGGCGCGATAAGCATGGGGCGCCGCGCGGTGCCACACAATGGTTGCGCGGCGGACGTCCTGTCGGCGCGATATTCTAGTGCTGAGTAGGTTTGATCGCACGCTGAGGGAATGGGGAAGCGCTCGCTGGCGCTCGCTTGGGGAAGTGCTGCGCTGAGGGAAGCGGCGGCGACGCCGCCTGAGGGAGTGGAAGGACATCAGTTGTCTCTGGGTGGAGAATGCCTCATCGCGCGGGCTCGCGCACATCGCTCACGCCGCGCAGACCATTGATGTT
>DASYXE010000444.1:0-4859 GCA_035935375.1 Gemmatimonadaceae bacterium
CGCCCCGCACGGCGGGCATCACGACCTCGAGCGCGCGACGATGAGCACCGGCCGGCAAGATCGCATCCGAGACGAGCCCCGGAACCGCTCGCGCGCGCCGCTTCGTTGCCAGGAAGCCTTCGATGGCGTTCACGACGCGGAGGAGTCTCGCATAGCACTCGCGTGCATCTTCGGCCCATACCATGAGGCCGTGATGGGCCAGGGCCAAGCCGATCGCCGATGGCGGCAGCCGGTCGGCCATCTCCGCCACGGCACGGGCCAACGGAAAGCCCGGCCGTACGTACGGCACGTAGACGATCTCGCCGCCCGACACGTCGCCGACGAGCCGTTCCGCCGTTCGGTCGTCCACGTTGGTCAGGCTCATGGTCGCGACGTCGTGCGTGTGCGCGATCACGCGGTGCGCGAGCAGCGAGTGCAGCGGGGTCTCGACGCTCGGTGTTGGGCCGGGTTCGAGCATGCAGCCCGCCATGAACCGCATCATCTCATCGTCCCGCATCGAGCGGGCGGTTCCGAGCGCGCCTAACGCCTGGAGCGAGAGACGCGTGAACCCGGATCGGTCGATGGTGCGGAGGTCGGTGCCGCTGCCTTTGACGAGCAACGCGTCGCCGATTTTGATGGACGTGTTGCCGCCGCCCGGTTGCACGAGCCGGGGCTCGCGCCCGATGAGATTGGAGAGGTAGACCAGGTGGTCGAGCTCGTCGGCGCCCGACGGGTCCGGCCCACCATTCCACTGGTCGTCGATTGGGGCCGAGGCGAAGGGGGCGGTCACGAGTCGTAAGATACGGCGCCGGACGCCGCGGCGCCTTACTCTGCGGGGCGGAGCGACACCGGATCCACCCGCGCTGCCTTCCAAGGCGGCAACCAGCTCGCTCCGATTGGCACGTGCGCGAACAACGCGGCGACCGTCCCGTCCTTTTGCTTGCGAAGCGCTTCGTCAGCAGCGATAATTCCTTTCCTTCGTTAGACGCCCTCGCAACCGTATTCCGCGGCCTCGGAACGACCACTGTTCCCCAACGTTCGTGGGACCCGCACAGGACCAGCGCATGGTGCGCCAGGGTCAGACGGTCGGTACAATCCTGACAGTCGTTAGGCGCCCGACGTCGGTGCTCGAACGCATCGGGGTCGCGGCCGTGTCCGCCGGCCTGATCGCGTTAGCCATCTCTTGTGGGGCAACCAACACGGTGGCGCCGGCTCCAGGCGCGCTCGTCGTTCAAGTCACGATGTCTGGCACCGACGTGCCCGCTGCCGGTGTGACCGTCATGGTCGATGCTTTGACTCCAGCCACTATAGCGAACGACAGTTATTTCGTTTTTCCGCTCCTGTCGCCGG
Source organism: Gemmatimonadaceae bacterium (assembly GCA_035935375.1). Taxonomy (GTDB): domain Bacteria; phylum Gemmatimonadota; class Gemmatimonadetes; order Gemmatimonadales; family Gemmatimonadaceae; genus JADGGM01. The sequence continues at coordinate 1,330 of DASYXE010000444.1, forward strand.
GAGAACATCAGGTGACGGTGACCGGAGTGGCGGCAAATTGCGCATCCGTAGAGCCGCTGACGCAACAGGTCCGTATCGAGGCCAACACCGCGGATTCACTTGCACTCACCTTCGTGTGCAGCAAAGAGGCACTCGATGCACACGGGATCCTCGCATTCTCTCGCGGCGATGCCACCGGGTTCGACGACCTGTGGGTCATGAATGCGGATGGGACCGGCGAGACCGATTTGACGAACTCTCCGGGCGTCGCCGATGAGTACCCATCATGGCCGAGCGATGGCGATCACATTGTATTCCTCACGCACGGCGAGAGCACGCCGCAGATCGCGATCATCGGTCGCGACGGATCTGGCCTAACCACGATTACGAACGACCCGCGGCAAAAGGCGAGTCCCCAGGTGTCGCCCGATGGGTCGCGCGTCGCATTCTCGATGGGAGATGCCGCCAACTTCTGGCACATCTGGGTCGTGAACACCGACGGTTCCAACCTCGTCCAGCTGACCACGGACACGGTGGTCGACGACCATCCGGCATGGTCGCCGGACGGAATGAAGATCGTGTTCGGCCGGAGGGTTGCTCCGGAAGTCAGTTATCTCGTCGTGATGAATGCGGACGGCAGCAACGCGCAACGGCTGAGCCCGGACGATGTGTACGACGCCAACCCATCATGGTCGCCGGACGGCTCTCGCATCGCCTTCGCGCGGGGCGTGGCAGGGACGGAGCACCTCGCCGTGATGAACGCGGACGGTTCCCATTTCACGTTCCTCACGAGCGACGGCGGCCCTGACGACGGCCCGAGCTGGTCGGGCGATGGGACGCGAATCGCGTTCGCGAGCGCGCGTGGCGGCTCATTCGGTATCTGGATCATGAAAGCCGACGGGACAAGCCTCCAGCAAATCACTCCAGCGAACACCGACGATGCATTCCCTGCCTGGAGCAAATAGGTGCGTCCTGGCCTAACGGAAACGATGACCGCCATCGCATTCGACGTGCATCCGTCCCATCTGGCCTTTCCGCTCTACCTCATCGGCATCGGCATCGCGGCGCTGGTCGGTTTGCTCCCCAGCACGTTGCGTGCGCACGCAAGCCTTCGCTGGCCGCGCACCGCCGGACGCATTCGCTCGAGCGAAGATGACGTCGCCGTCTCGTGGGAACTCGCGCCCGGTCCTGAGGTGGAACAGCTGCCCCACGCGGAGTACGACTATGCGGTCGACGGCGAGGCCTTCACGGGTTCTACGTTAGACGAGCCCGGCCCCGCATCCATGCTGCGCCTCATTCGCGAGGAAGAGCTCCGCCCCGGTCAGACCGTGATGGTTTCATACGACCCGCACGATCACGCGAGGTCGCTGCTCTATCCCGGCGCGTCACCGTTCGCCTACCTGACCCTCGGTGCGGGCGTCGCCATACTGATCGCCGGTGTCGTCGCGCTGGTCCGCGCAGTCTTGCAGTGAAGTTGTTGGTGTGCGTGTTGCCCCTGCCGCGAATAATCGACGCGCCCGCCGGTTTCCAGCTACATTGCGCTATCAGCCACTTCCCGGCCACGCGCGGCCGGGATTGTCGTCTCGTGGGGCGTAGCTGAGCTGGCAAAGCGCCGGACTGTTAATCCGGAGACCGGTGGTTCGAATCCACCCGCCCCAGTCGCACCGGTCACCCCGAGCTCCCTGACGCGGATTGTGCTCTCAGGTAGTTGACTATAATATGTAGTCGTCTACCTATAGGCATAGAACTCCAGGGCGGCGCCCCGCCGCCCTCCGCGAGGCCGTCAGATGTCCTTCTGGGATGGGTGGCGATACCGCATCGGCGCCGTGCTGCACCCGAGGCGACGTGCCCGCGATCGCGAACGCGAGATGGACTACCATCTCGAGCTCGACGCCGCCCAACGCACGCATGCTGCGCGAGGCGCCCTCTCATCGCGCGACGCGCGGCTCCAAGCCCGCCGCAAGTTTGGCAACGTCACGTACCTGCGAGAGGAGACGAGACGGATGTCCGCACCGGAGTGGCTCGACGTCATCGAGCGCGATCTTCGCTTCGCCGGCCGCAGCGTTAGGCGCGCCCCGGCATTCACCGTGGCGGTCGTCCTAACGTTCGCGCTCGGCATCGGCGCCAACGCGGCCATGTTCTCGGTGCTGGATCGCATGCTGTTCCGGCCGCCGCCGCGTCTGACGGATCCGGGCCGCGTGCACCGGATCTATCTCGCCGAGACCGTTCGCGGCAAGGAGTATACGGGTCCGCCGGGGGAGTATGCGCGCTACGCGGATATCGCCCGCTGGACGTCGTCGTTCGACCGCGTGGCGGGCTTCGCCGAGTCCGACATCGCCGTCGGTTCTGCCGATGACTCGCGCGAGATGCGCGTTGCCATGCTCAGCGGGAGCTTTTTCGGACTCTTCGATGCGCCCCCCGCGTTAGGCCGCTATTTTGGACCAGCCGAGGATGTCCCGGGACACGGAGAGCACGTCGCTGTCGCCAGCTACGCCACGTGGCAAACCGCGTACGGCGGACGACCGGATATCCTGGGCAGCACAGTGCGCATCGGCGCCACCGTCTACGACGTCGTCGGCGTTGCGGGCAACGGGTTCGTTGGGCTGTGGCCGAGTCAGCCGCCCGCGTACTTCATTCCACTCGCGACGTACGGCGACGACGCGGCGCGAACCCAATTGCCCGAGCCGGACCGCTCGCACTGGTGGGCCACGTACCACTGGTCCTGGATGAACATGATCGCGCGCACCAAGCCGGGCGTGAGCGACGCGACGGCCAACGCGGACCTCACGCAGGCCTTCGTGAAAAGCGCCCAGGCGGAGCGCATCGAGTCGCCGAACATGCCGCCGATTGCGTCGTTGCGGCTGCGCGCGATGGCGGGCTCGATTCTCACCGAGCGCGGGCCGGAGACGTCGGGCTTCGCCAAGGTCGCCGAATTGGTGGGCGGCGTCGCGATCATCGTGCTCGTCATCGCCTGCGTCAACGTCGCCAACCTGCTTCTCACGCGCGCCCTCCGCCGGCGGCGGGAAATTGCGCTGCGCCTGGCGTTAGGCGTTGGGCGCGGCCGGCTCCTCGCGCAGCTCGTCACCGAAAACATGCTGCTTGCGCTCGCGGGAGGCGTGGCCGGACTGGTCGTGGCGCATTGGGGCAGCGTCGGCCTCCGGCTCGCCTTCCTTCCCGGCGCCCGGGCGTTCTCCGTGCTGGGCGACGAGCGGACGCTCGCGTTCGCCATGGCCGCCGCGTTAGGCGCGGGGTTCGTCACCAGCCTTGCACCGATCCTGCAAGCCAATCGCGCGGACCTGACGAGCGATCTCAAGTCCGGTGCGCGGGAAGGGACGTACCAGCGCTCGCGCCTGCGGACCGGCCTGTTGGTCGCGCAGGGCGCGCTGTCGGTGTTGCTCCTGGTGGGCGCCGGCCTCTTCGTGCAGAGCTTGAATCACGTGCGGCGGATCCGCCTCGGCTACGACGTCGATCCGGTCCTGGTGGTCGAGCTCAACATGCGCGGCGTGACGCTCGATAGCGCGCGCGCCGTGGCATTGCGCCACCGGTTGCTC
>DASYXE010000445.1:0-5672 GCA_035935375.1 Gemmatimonadaceae bacterium
TCCCGGGTCGCCCGCCAGTAGGACGAGGTGGCGCGCGACGGGGCGGCGAGAACGGACATGGGGAGCGACGAGCGACGTCTCCGCGGCTAGAGAATCGCGGAGCGACGCCGTCTCGCTCGCGCGTCGGTGCTAACGCGCCGGATGCTCGAGCTCGGGCGCCTCGTACACGGTCACACCATGGCGCGCGTTGGCGATGGTCCGCCCTTTGATCACCGCGCCGCCGATGAGCAGCACACCCACAAGAAACAGCACGATGCCCGACGTGAACTTGCGCAGCCCCACGGCAAACGCAAACGCGAACACGATCACGCACGCACCGAGAGCATAAGCGAGGACCAGGGGCCAGAGCACGGCGCCTCCCAAAGATCGAACCGGATATGGGCGCGGAACGCCCGCGCAACCGATCGGAAACTGTGGGACGGGCGCCTGAAAGGAAAGGGGGCGCGTCGCGCCTACACGATCTTGTGCGAGACAGCGTAGCGCATGAGCGCCGCGTTGCTGCTGAGGCCGAGCGCTTTCTTGATGCGTGTCTTGTGAAATTCGACCGCTTTCTCGCTCACGCCCATCTCTTGCGCGACCTCGAGCGTCGTCAGCCCTCGTCCGACCAACTGCAGCACCTCGAGCTGACGCGCCGTGAGCGGCGGCCCATCGGTGGCGAGCGACGACCCGGCGTCGTTGGCACTCGAGGCCCCGGCTGCTGTCGCGAGGAGCGGCGTGATGTAGGTCCGTCCCGCCAATACCTCGCTCACCGCGAACCGCAGCTCGGAGCCCGATGCCAGCTTGAGGACGAACGCGCGGGCGCCGGCGCGCAGCGCCTCGTCGGCGTACAGACGGTCGGCGTGCATGGTGAGGATCATCACGCGCTGCCCGGGGCGCGCGGCGCGGAGCTCGCGCGCCAGCGTTAGGCCGTCTTTGCCGGGGAGCGAGATGTCGAGCATCACGAGATCGGGATCGAGGCGCTCCACCGTTTCGAGCACGGCCCGGCCATCGTGGACGATGCCGACCACTTCGTTGTCGGGCTCGAGGAGTCCGCGCAGCCCCTCGCACAGGAGCGAGTGGTCGTCGGCCAGCAGCAGCCGCGGTCGCCCGCTCATCCGGCGTCCGTGCCTAACGGAATCCAGGCGACGACGCGCGTCCCTGTCCCGGGCCGCGACTGCACCGCGACGCGCCCGCCGAATTGGCGCGCGCGCTCGGTGATACTGGTGAGGCCGATACCAGATGCGCCGTTGCCGGACATCCCGCGCGGCGCGGCGGTATCGAACCCGTGCCCGTCGTCTTCGACCACCAGTTGGACGCCGCCGTCGGCGCTCGCCAGTCGCACCATCGCCGTCGACGCGCCGGCGTGCTTCACCACGTTGCGCAACGACTCCTGCGCGATGCGGTAGAGGCCCGCAGCAACGGCCGGTGGCATGTCGACCGGACTCCGGTCGAGATCCAACCCGACGCGCAAGTGCGAGGTCGACCACATCTCGCCCGCCAGCGTGGACAGCGCGGCGGGCAATCCGAGGTGTTCGAGCACGGGCGGGTGCATGCGGTGCGCGAGTGCGCGAATTTCGTCGGCGAAGTCGACGAGCTCCGCGCGCAACCCGCGCACCCGGCGTTCGAACTGCCGGTCTCCATCGTGCGAGAAGGCGGCCAGCTCGTCCAACGACTGGCCGAGGAGCGCGACCCGTTGAATCACATCGTCGTGCAGCTCGCGAGCAATGCGCGCGCGCTCTTCTTCCTGCGCCGCGAGCAATTTGCCGCTGAACGATCGAGTGGCCGTCAGATATCGCCGCTGTTGCACGACGATCGACGTCACGATCGCGGCGGTCAGGATTCCAGCTGCCAGGGCGGCAGCGACGAAGACCCACCAGAGCTCGGGTGCCGCCGTTCGCACAAAATGCCCCACGTCGTCAGCGAATAGGAGAGAATACTCACCGCCGCGAAAGCCTGGAAGATCGCGACGCCTCGCTGGTGCGTGGCGATCAGAATGTTGCTGATCGGATTCAGCGCGACCTGACTCCCCATGTCGATGATCATTCCGGCCGAAATCCAGAACCACGGCTGGCGCCATCCAGGCGACGGGGTGCGCGCAGATTTCGAGACCAGCGTGAACGCAGCCACCGCCAATACGAGCAGGAAATAGATCGGTCCCGCGTACTGGCTCAGGCGGTCGAGCCGCTCCACGAACAGTTGCAGCACCAGCCAGACGAGGATGTAAATCGGCACCGTTAGCAACATCGCGCGACGCGCCACCTCCTTGTCCTGCCAGAGCGAGAATGCCCAGATCAGCAGGGCGGCTTCGAGCGGGATGGTGAAGTGCTGCAGCCAATTGTTGTTGTGGTGCAAGTGACGCAGGAGCTCCTCCACGAGATCCTCGCAGAACCACAACACGAACACCGCCACGACGAATCGCGATGGACGCGACAGTCGTCGGCCGACCGCCAGCGCCGCCAACGCCGGAAAGAGCTCGGCGATGATCGCGAGCGTGACCACCCGCCGCCTCAGCCGCCGCCTAACGTCGTGCCGCCGCAGTTCGGCGGACACGGTTGATGATTCTCAATGATCGGTCCATCCAACATGTCCACCTGCTGTTCGTTCACGCCGACGAACACGAGCGTCGCGGTACCGCCCGCGTCGCGAGCGTGATAGAAGCGAATGCCGGCGCAGCCCTTCTGCGCCAATATCTCGTCGAAGGCGGCGCGAGCGAAATAGCCGCACCGCTCGCCGCCCGCCGGTGCCGTGCGATCATGATTCTGGACGAGCTGCTTCGCCTGATCCAGTGAAATGCCGTGGTCATGCGTACGCGGGGACATAACTCCTCCTGCCGGGGAAGATCGGTGCGCGCGGCAACGCGCATCGATCGATGACACAACGCAGGAGAACTCCTAACGAGAAAACTCGAAGGGAGCAACTAGGGTTTTCCCTAGTTCGTCACGCTAGGAAATTTGGCAGCTTGCGCGCCATGCCGGACCATCGCTTCTTGTGGGCGCGCAGAACGACGCGCGACGACGCAGGCGAAACGGAGACGTCATGATGAGCACCCTCGCGGAGCGGTTCCAGATTCTCAGCGCCTACCCCGGCGATCCGGACGTGGTGAGTCCGAGTCTCGGCAAGAGGCGCCTGAGCCCTCAGACATCCATGTGGCCTGAACGCGATCACGACAAGGAGCGTCCTGCCCTCACGCTCGACGCGGGGCGGCACACGAGCCCCACGCTGCACTCCACGGCGCTGACGCGTTTCGACGCCGAGCTGCGCGAATTGACGGAGCCCCAACAGCGCGTGTTGCGACTGATGCTCACCGGTGCGCGCATCGCCCTCGTCGCGGGCGCCGCGGGAGAGAGCCGGCGCGCCGTGTCGCGCTGGTTAGGCGCCGAGCGCGTGTACCTGCCCGCGCTGCGCGCCGTGCAGCGCGACCTCGATCCCACGTCTCGCGCGCGGCTGCACGGGTACGTGACGCGCGAGCTCATGTGGGAGAACGACGAGGCGCTCGACGCCGAAGCGTGGGCGACACTCGCCGTGATTCGCGCGCTCGGGCGCCTGGATGCGGAGACGAATTTGCTCGAGCAGTCGGTGCTGCGCGCAACGTTCTGGAGCACGAGCAAAGTGTAGCGGCACGCCGCCGCGGCCCCAGCCACTTGGGGCGGGGGCCGCGGGGTGTGCGCAGGACCCACGGGGCATGTGCCTCTCTCCGAGGAGAGACCATGTCCCGTGGTTGTTTTCGTGTCCGTTAGGCAGCGATCGTCAATTCTTGCACGCTGCGGCGGTGAGCACGTCGATCCGGCCGTGTCCATACAGCGGGTCCACTTCCTTGCCGGTCGGATGGTCGGTGGCGCTCGTGATGCACGCGGTGATGTGACCGATGCTCTTGTTGGCGGGCATGTCGGACGTGACCACCGCGCCCTCGCCTGCGACCATCGGTGACGCGAAGCTGGTGCCGGCGCCGAACACGTACGTCACCTCGCCCGCACACTGCGGGATGGCCGTCGCCGCGCACGCCGATATGATGAGATCCGATAGGACACTCCCCTGCACGAAGTCGCCGCCCGGCGCAAACACATCCACACCCGGGAATCCGACGTTCGAGTACGACGCGATCCGGTCGAAGTCCTGCTGATTCACCGGCGCCGTCGCGCCGACGGAGATCACGCCCGAAATCTCGCCTGGAATCTCCATCACGTGCGGTCCCGCGGTCGAAAGGTTCACCGCATTGTTGCCCGCCGCGGCCACCGGCAGCGTTCCGTTCTTGATGGCGAAATCGATCGCGCGCTTGAGCGCGTCGACCAGATGCACGTCGTCCGGACCCTTCACCGAGACTAACGCGCCGAGACTCATGTTGATGACGTTCGCGTGATGGTTGGCCGCGTACACGATGCCGGAGATGAGATCCGAGAACGTCCCCATGCCGTTGGCGCCGAGCACCTTGATCATGCACAACTCGGCGTCGGGCGCGACGGACGCGATCCCGAGCCCATTCGACGAGATCAACGCGGAAACGAACGTCCCGTGAAAATTGTGATCAATGATGTCCGGCTCGGCCGCGACGAACGACGTGCTGATGCCCAAGTCGACCTTTCCTTGCAGATCGATATGATTGGGGTCGATGCCGGTGTCCAACACGCACACGAGCGTGCCGCTGCCCTGGTTCGACGCCAGATACGCCTGGTCGGCTTTGATCTGGCGGATGTTCCATTGAAACGCCTGGAAGAAGAACGCGCCCGTCTGGTCCGCTTGGGCCTGGATCGGCTGACCCATGATTTGCTCACGTGGCGGGATCATCGCGATGGCCGTGTCCACCTGCACGCCATCGACGTCGCTGCGGTTCGCGATCACGGCTGCCGCGGCGTCGCTCAATCCGGACGTGGTCACCACACTGATGTCGGGCTCCGTGCGGACGACATTTCCGCCTAACGACTGCACTTGCGCGACCAGATCGGCCATGTTGACGGCCCCATTCTTCATCACGATCACGCGCCGGAGCGAGGCGTCCGCCACGTCGGCATTGCTGCGCGCGCCTAACGAGGGCGCCGTGGGGCCCTCGCTACACGCGGCCGCTCCCGCGGCGGCGATCAGAATGACGAGGCGACGGAGTTGACGGGGAACCATGGGCATACACGGAACCTCGCGACGGTGACTGGGTGGCCGGCTCGGGCGCGGCGGGGAATCCGCACATGATCGCGCGCCGCCAGTCTGATATGCGCGATCTGGACACGCTGTCAAGAGAACGCCGCGCACGGTGCCCTCGCGCCTGCTGCGCGCTTTCGTTAGGTCCTAACGACGCCGCCGACCCAGCCGACGGCGCAATACCGAGCGAGCATTGCGGTCGAACGATTCGCCACAAGGCGGGCCGCATTCGCCGCGCCGGAGACCGCCGTGGCGTGCCGGACCCCGACGCGTGACGCAATTGTTGCCAGTCGAGCTCCAAGTACTCAGGAAATAAGCGAGCCCAGCAGTAGCGCGGACCTTGGGCGCGTCGCCCTGCGGCGCCCACCGTGCACCGGCGCTATGTTAGGTGCGCTGCAATCGTAGCCGGGGCCAACCGCCGCCGGCCCCGCCCCGATTCTCGACGTCCGCCGTTCAACCGAGGAGACACCACCATGCGCGAGTACCTCACGGAGTGCATCGGTACATTCTTTCTCGTCTTCACAGTCTGCTTGACCGTGTTGAACGGAACGCCGGCCGCACCGCTT
>DASYXE010000446.1:0-7567 GCA_035935375.1 Gemmatimonadaceae bacterium
GGCGCAACGCGGCGATGTGGACACCACGCGGATCGCGATCGCCGCGACGTCGTTCGCAGTTCCGTTCGCGACGATCGCCGCCGCGGCGGACACGCGATTCCGGAACGTCGCGCTGATCTACGGCGCGGGCGATTTGTCGGCGGTGCTTGCCGCGAACCTCGATACGCACCCGGCCTGGCTGCGGTCACCGGTCGCGTGGCTCGCCACGCGGCCGTTCCGGAGCCAGTCGCCCGAGCGATTCATCGGCGCCATCTCGCCGCGGCCCGTCATCATGGTGAATGGACTCGACGATCCGCAGATGCCGACCGAGGCCGCGCGCGATCTGTACGACGCAGCGCGCGAGCCCAAGACGCAGATCTGGCTCAAGACCGGTCATCTGATGCCGACCGACAGCGCACTCATTCGATCGCTCGTCGATACGGCACTCAGTCGCCTGCCCGTCCTCGCGCGGCCGCGCTAGGCGGCTTGCGTCCTCGCGCGGCCGCGCTAGGCGGCTTGCGTCCTTGCGCTCGCACCCCGAATTTGTCGCGCCATGGCGGTGGGGAAACGAGCGAGGGGCAGGCGCCGCACGGCATGGGAGCGCCTCCCGCGCGAGGCGCTCCTCAGGGTGCGGCTGCGCGACCTCGGCGTGTCGATCGAGGGGTCGTGGCTGGAGCCGCAGGTGGAGCAGTTGCGTCGCGAGCTTCTCGATCGGGCGCTGGTGTTCCAGCCGCACATCTGGCTCTCCGACGAATGGTTTTCTCCGTTGGGCATTCCAGGATTCGCCGTGCCGTTCTACCTGGCCCATCCGCGCCTCATGCGCCTCGAGCGGTCGCAGATGCTGGAGCTGGAAGGCGGCACGCACGGCGAGTGCATGCGGATCCTCCGGCACGAAACGGGACACGCCATCCAACACGCCTATCGCCTGCACCACCGCCGCCGGTGGCGCTACCTGTTCGGAAGCTCGGCCCAACCGTATCCCGATCAGTATCGGCCTAACCCGGCGAGCAAGCAGCACGTGCAACACCTGCGGCTCTGGTACGCGCAAAGCCACCCCGACGAGGACTTCGCCGAGACGTTCGCCGTGTGGATGCGCCCGCGCCGGCGGTGGCGCGCGCGCTATGCCGCATGGCCGGTGGCGCTGCGCAAGCTCGAGTACGTGGAAGAAGTGATGGCCGAAGTCGGCGGGCAGCCTCCGTTAGTCACATCGCGCGCGGTCGTCGAGCCGCTCAACCGGATCTCGGCCACGCTCGGCGCGCACTATGAGGCGCGGCGCCGGCGATACGTGGTGGAGGTGCCCAACACGTACGACCGCGACCTGGTGCGACTCTTCTCGCGCGACCCCGCACACGGCGCGCACGAATCGGCGGCGGCGTTCCTGCGCCGCCACCGGGGCACGATCCGCCGGCTCGTCGCGCGCTGGAGCGGTGAGTATCAGATCACGCTCGACACGGTGCTGTCCGACATGATCGTCCGATGCCGCGAGCTCAAGCTGCGTGCCGTGGGCGCCGAGCGACCGCTCGTGACCAACTTCGCGCTGCTGCTCGCGGTGACGATCACGCGCGTGCTGTACAGCCGGCGCCGCGAGTGGATCGTGCTGTGAAGCGGCTCCGTGTGCTGGCGCTCGTCTACCCCGATCACGTCCCGCCGGATTCACTGGACGGTCACGACGACAAGGACATCCTGGCGTGGCGCGCCGAGTACGACGTCATCTCATCGCTGCGAAAGGCGAAGCACGAGGTGATGGCGTTGGGCGTCCAGGAGGAGCTGCAGCCCATTCGCGACGCGGTCCGATCGATGAAGCCGCACGTGGTGTTCAACCTGCTCGAGGAGTTCCACCACAACGCGCTCTACGACCACAACATCGTGAGCTTCCTCGAGCTCATCCGCGTGCCGTACACGGGCTGCAACCCGCGGGGCCTCGTGATCTCGCGCGACAAGGCGCTGGGCAAGAAGCTCCTCGCCTACCACCGGATCCGCACGCCGGCGTTCGCCGTCTTTCCGTTAGGCAGGCGGACTCGGCGGCCGGGCAAGCTCGGCTTCCCGCTCATCGTCAAGAGCCTCACCGAACACGCGTCGCTGGGCATCGCCAAGGCGTCGCTCGTGCGCGACGACACCGAGCTGGAGGAGCGCGTACGGTTCATCCACGAGAGCCTCGACACGGACGCCATCGCGGAGCAGTTCATCGAGGGCCGCGAGCTGTACGTGAGCGTGCTCGGCAACGCTCGCGCGCGGTCGCTGCCGCCGTGGGAGCTGGTGATCGAGCACAGCGCGCCCAACGAACCGCTGATCGCGACGGCAAAGGTCAAGCACGACCTCGACTACCAGGAGCGCCGCGGTGTGCAGCTGCAGGCGGCACACCTCGACGAGCCGCTCGCCTCGACGATCGGGCGGCTCAGCCGGCGCATCTATCGCATCCTCGAGATGTCCGGATACGCCCGCATCGACTACCGCCTCGACGAGCACGGCGTCCTCTGGTTCCTCGACGCCAACCCGAATCCCGACATCAGCGCGAGCGAGGAGCTCGCCTCGGCGGCAAAGCGCGCCGGCATGAGTTACATCAAGCTGCTCGACCGTATCATGGCCCTCGCACGCGCCGCACACGGTCATCGCGCGTAGTCCGCGCGGCGGACTCTTCCGTCCTTCGCCTGGACGACGCTAATTGTTGGCAGAGCTGCCCCACCATCCCGCCATCGGAGCGCCCTATGAACACCGCCATGGTCTCGCTCGGTCATCTGTGGCTGCCGATCATCATCTCCGCCGTCGTCGTGTTCATCGCCAGTTCAGTGCTGCACATGGTGCTCAAGTATCACAACGCGGACTACATGGGCCTGTCCAACGAGGACGCGGTGCGCGCGGTCATCAACGCGGGCCGCGCGGCGCCGGGTCAGTACATCATTCCCTACTGCGCCAACCCGAAGGACCTCGGCACGCCCGAGAAAGTGCAAAAGCTCACCGAGGGCCCGGTGGGCATCGTCGTGCTGCGCCCAACGGGGCCGGTGAAGATGGGCGGATTTCTCGGCGAGTGGTTCATCTTTCTGTTAGTCATCTCGTACTTCACCGCCTACGTGTTGTCGCGGACCATTCCGGCGGGCGCGCCGTATCTGGCCGTGTTTCGCATCGCGGGGACGGTGGCGTGGATGGGCTACGCCGGCGCCGAGATCACCAACTCGATCTGGCGGCATCAGCCGTGGGTGGTCACGTCCAAGAACGTCATCGACGGGCTGATTTTTGGATTGCTCACGGCCGGCGTGTTCGGGTGGCTGTGGCCGCGTTGAGCTGACGTCACGCGACGGCGCCGGCTCGGTCGCCGCACCGCGCGTGCGGTGCCGCAGTCCGGCGCCCTCGGCGAATGCAACAAAGGTTGCGTCCGCGACGGACAGATTTCCCGCGCCTGCGGCCGCGCCGTAACGGACTTCGCCGCTGCACGACGTGGTCTGCCACGGCACGTGACCGCTGTCGTGGAGGCCGAGTCAAAGGTCGGTATGGCCTCCTCACAACGACTCGTCGCAGGCACCGCGCGAATTACGCACGCGTGGCGCACCGTTGCTGCCGTCGCATCTACCGGTGCCGCGGTGGTGTCGCTCGTGTCGGCGTTGTACACGTACGGCGTGATCGGGCGATCCGACGCACACCAAACCATCGGCAACATCGGGGCGGCGTGGGTCGGCGTTAGGCCGGCCTCCGACACCGCGCTCGCGATCGGCGACACGCTGCACCTTGCGGCGACGATCACCGACAAGAGCGGAAGCGTGCTGGTCGGCGCGCATCCCATCTGGACCTCCGACGATTCGCGCGTGGCGATTGTGCTCGGCGATGGATCGGTCGTGGCGCGCGGACCGGGGGCGACGAGCGTCGCCGTCATCGTCGGGGGATTGGTAGCGCATGCGCGCGTGGTGGTCGCACAGCGCGTGGCGGCGATCTCGGTGGAGGCGGGCGCGCTCGACAGCGCGGTGAGCGTGGCCGAGGACGGGCGGCTGGCCCTGCACACGATCGCGCGCGACGCGCGCGGGTACACGATCGCGGGCGTCGTGCCGCGTTGGCACATCGACGATACGACGGTGGCCATCATCGACTCGACCGGACTGCTCGCCGGACGAACGCAGGGTCGATCGATCGTCACGGCGTCCGTCGGTGCCATTGCGGGACACGCGGCGATTACGGTCGTCGCCACGCCGTCGGCGATCGTCGCCGTGGCCGGGACGTCGCAGCGCGCGGTCGCGGGTCGTGCGCTGCCGCAGGCGGTCGTCGTGCGGGTCACGAGCCGGCACGGGCGGCCGATCGAGAACGAGTTGGTGACGTTCGTGTGCGCCGGCGGGCAAGGTGGCGTATCGCCGGATACGGTGCGCACCGACGCCGATGGCCGCGCGCGCACGGCGTGGACGCTCGGCGCGCTGCCGGGCCGCCAGCTGTTGTTGGCATCGGTGGATCACCTCGACACGGCGGCGCACGTCGCCGCCGAAGCGGACCCGGCGGCGCGGAACACGCGCGTCTCACCACTGGCTGCGTCCCTCGGCGCCGAGGCCGGCTCTGCGTTAGGCGACTCGGTGGGCGTGCGCGTGACCGACTCCACCGGCCGCGCGCTGGCCGGCGTGCCGGTGACGTGGACGGCGCTCGCCGGCGCCGTTCGGCAGCTCGACGCGCGCACCGACTCGCTGGGCGTGGCGCGCGTCCGTTGGACGTTGGGCACGGCACCGGGCGTGCAACGCCTGCGCGTGCAAGTCGGCGCGGCCGAGAGCGCCGATCCGGTGGCGCCCGTCACGATCTCGGCCACGGCGCGCGCCGGCAAACCGGCGGCCATCGACATCCTCGCCGGCGACGACCAGCACGCGGTCGTCGGGGCGGCGCTCGCCAAGTCGATCGCGGTGCGCGTCGTCGACGCGCACGGCAACCACGTGGCCCATGCGCCCGTGGTGCTCTCGCCATCGGACGGCACCGTGCCCGACACCGCGCTCGAGACCGACTCGTCCGGTGTGGCCCGCACCCGATGGACCATGGGCCGGGCGGCCGGCCGCCTAACGCTCGCCATCCACGTGGACGGCGTGACGACGCTCGTCGCCGTGCACGCGCGCGCGATGCCCGCGGCGCCGGCCAACCTCACGTTCGATGACGCCCCGCCCCCGCACGCCAGCCGCGGCACACGGCATCTCGTCGCGCTCGTGACCGATGCGTATGGCAATCCGGTGCCCGAGGTCGCGCTGCATTTCACGACACACACCGGCTCCGTCTCGCCCGGCCGCGGCGTGACGGACTCGCGCGGTCGCGTCGGACTCGCGTGGTCGGTGGGCAACCACACCGGCGATCTCACGCTCTCGGGATCGGCCACAGGCCATGAAGTGAAGGCCACGTACACGGTGCGCGCCGGCGCGACGCACACGGGAGCGCGCGCCCAGCGCTAGCCGCTGGATCATCCGCCCCGTCGGGCTTGCTACATCGCAGCCCGCGCAGTAAGGTCGTGCGCGTTCCTCCCTCCCGTCGGATCTCGTCTCCATCAACTTCGGCACGCGTATGCCCAGACCGTTCGCTGTGCTCGGCTCGCGCACGATTGCATTGACGCTTGCATCCGCTGTTCCACTCACCGCGCAGACCGCTCCTTCGACGCCACTCGGCTACTATCGATATCCCGCGATTCACGACACGACGATCGTGTTCACGGCGGAAGGCGACTTGTGGACGATCGGCATCGGCGGGGGCGTGGCGCGCCGTCTGACGAGCGGCCGCGGAGAGGAGACCAACGCAGCGATCTCACCCGACGGTGCGACCATCGCGTTCACCGGCGAATACGAGGGACCCGACGAGGTCTACACGATGCCCATTGCGGGTGGCCTGCCCGAGCGGCGCACGTGGGACGGCGGCAGAGATGACGTGGTTGGCTGGACGCCCGATGGGCACGTGCTCTACTCGACGCGCCGCTATGCGACGCTCCCGATCGACCAGCTCGTGACGCTCGACACGGCGACCGGCGTGCGCACTCGCGTGCCGCTCGAGCAGGCGTCCGATGGCGCGTATGACGGTGCGACGCTGTATTTCACGCGCTTCGGATTTCAGGGCAGCCACACGCGGCGATACCAAGGCGGCACGGCGCAGCAACTGTGGAAGTGGACGAGTGCAATGCCCGAAGCCGTTCCGCTCACGGCGGACTACGCGGGCACGAGCAAGACGCCGATGCCGTGGAAGGGCCGGGTGTATTTCGCGAGCGACCGCGACGGCACGATGAACATCTGGTCGGTCGACGAGAACGGGCGCGACGCGCGCGAGCACACGCACCACACGGACTTCGACCTGCAATCGCCGTCGTTGTCCAACGGGCGCATCGTGTATCAGTTAGGCGCGGACATCTGGGTGCTCGACCTCGCATCGGGTCAGGACCGCATGATGTCGATCCGGTTGGCGTCCGATTTCGACCAGATGCGCGAAGAGTGGGTGGACACGGCGATGAAGTGGGTGAGTGCGGTGCACCTGTCGCCGACGGGCGATCGCGTCGTGCTCACGGCGCGCGGGCAATTGTTCGTGGCGCCGGTCAAGGCGGACCAGGGCCGGCTGGTCGAAGCCGCGCGGCACCCGGGCGTGCGCTACCGCGACGGCCGGTTCATGCCGAACGGTGACACCTTGCTGGCGCTCTCGG
This sequence comes from Gemmatimonadaceae bacterium, assembly GCA_035935375.1. GTDB lineage: Bacteria > Gemmatimonadota > Gemmatimonadetes > Gemmatimonadales > Gemmatimonadaceae > JADGGM01. The sequence goes on from DASYXE010000446.1 coordinate 6,605, forward strand.
ACGAGAGCGGCGAGGTGGAGCTGTGGACGATGCCGGCCGACGGCGTCGGTGCGCCGCATCAGGTGACGCACGATGGAGCGGTGCTGCGCTGGGAAGCGGTGCCGTCGCCCAACGGCAGGCTCATCGCCCACACCGACAAGGACCAGCGGCTGTGGGTGTACGACGCGGCGACCGGCGCGTCGAAGCGCATCGGCATCTCCGAGTACGGCGACTTCGCCGACCTGGCCTGGTCCCCGGATTCGCGCTGGCTGTCGTACCAGGTCGCCTCGCCTAACGGCTTGAGCCGCGTGTACCTGTATGACTCGCGCGCCGGCAGCACGACGCCGGTGACGAGCGACCGCTATGACTCGTATGCGCCGTGCTGGAGCCCGGACGGCGCGTGGTTGTGGTTTCTGTCGGATCGGCATTTCCGCTCGACCGTGGGCGCCCCGTGGGGCTCGCGCGCGCCCGAACCCTACTTCGACAAGCAGACGGAGATTTTCGCGCTGGCGCTCCGCAACGGCGAGCGCTTCCCGTTTGCCCACGCCGATGAGCTCCACCCCGACACGATGGCGGTGCCGAAAAAATCCGAGCCTCGTCCGTCGGTCGCCGGCAAGGCGGACCGGCCCCACGCGCCGGATTCATCCGCGGCGGTCATGGTCGACACGGCGGGCATCATGGATCGGCTGTATCGCGTGCCGGTCGATCCCGGTGACTACAATGCGCTCTCGACGGACGGCGCTCGACTCTACTTCCTCTCGGCTGATCCGGGATCGCCGCGTCAGGCAACGCTCAACGTTCTCCCGATCACCCGCATCGACCCCAAGATCTCGACGCTCCTCGCGAACGTGAACAGCTACGAGCTGTCCGCGGACCACAAGAAGCTGCTCGTTCGGCGCGGCGACGACCTGTTCGTATTCGATGCCGGCGCGCACACGCCGGACAAGCTGGACGAGACGAAGGTCGACCTGTCGGGATGGAAGC
>DASYXE010000447.1:0-4880 GCA_035935375.1 Gemmatimonadaceae bacterium
GACAACGCCACCGCATCGCCGACCGCGATCGCCGTCTCGAACCGCTGGTCGGCCGCCTGTGGCCGGGTCGCGCGGTCGAGCCGCTCTACCGCGTCGCCGTGCTCGCCGGCCAACTCCTCGATGCGACGGCGTGTATCGCGCACGGCCGCGTCGGCGCCGGACTGCTCGCGAACGTCGCGAATCGCGCGCTCGACCTCGTGTCGCGCATCCAGCAAGTACCGGCGAGCCTGCTCTCGTGCGTCGCGCTCGTGGTGTCGCTCGGCCTCACGCACGGCACGCTCGCGCTCGGTCAGCTTATCGAGCCGCTCGTTGGCGGCCGACGTCGCTTCCTCGGCGCGCGCCTCGCGGTCGGCGAGCGCGGTCTCGCGCCGCTCGAGATCGGCCAGCAGCGCCGCCAGGTCGCGCTCGCCGGTCGACAAGCGGTCCTCGGCGCGAGACAGAATCCCCGCCGGCAGGCGCAGGCGCCGTGCGATCGCGAGGCCGTACGAGCGCCCAGGAATGCCCTTGATGAGGCGATAGGTGGGCGCGAGCGCCTGTTCGTCGAATTGCAGCGACGCGTTGACCACGCCGGGGAGCTCGGCGGCGAGCAGCTTGAGGTCGCCCAGATGGGTCGTGGCGACGGTGCAGGTGCCGCGGCGCGTGAGGTCCTCGACGATGGCCGCGCCTAACGCGGCGCCCTCGGCGGGGTCGGTGCCGGAGCCCAGCTCGTCGATCAGCACGAGCGAGTCGGGCGTCGCGCGGTCGAGCACCTCGGCGAGGTTCTTGAGGTGTGCGCTGAACGTGGACAGACTGGCTTCGATCGACTGCTCGTCGCCGACGTCGGCGAAGCAGTCGTCGAACAGCGCGACCCGGCTCTCGGGGCCCACCGGCGCGGGCACGCCCGCTTTGGTCATCGCGGCGATGAGCCCGATGGCCTTGAGCAGCACGGTTTTGCCCCCCGTGTTGGGTCCCGAGAGCAACAGCGTGCGTTCGGCTTCGCCTAACGAGAGGTCGAACGGCACCACGGTTCCGCCCCGCGCGAGGAGCAGCGGGTGGCGGCCGCCGTGGATCGCCATGCCCTGCCGCGCGTTGCCTACCGCAATGGCGGTGCAGGCGAAGTCGTCGGCGTAGCGGGCGCGCGCGTACAGCGAGTCGATCTCGACCAACGCCTCGAGCGAGGCGGCGAGTATGTCGCGCAGTGGACGCAGCTGGTCGGTGAGCTCGCCGAGGATGCGCTCGACCTCGCGCCGCTCGTCGGCCTCCAGCTCGCGAATCCGGTTGCCGAACTCCACGGCCGCGGGCGGCTCGACGAACAGCGTGCCGCGCGTGGCCGACTCGTCGTGCACGATGCCGCCCACGGCGCCGCGCGCTTCGCGTCGCACCGGAATCACGTACCGCCCGTTGCGCACCGTGACCGACATGTCGCTCACGCGATGCCGCTCCTCGAGGCGCGACACGATCCGCTCGAGCAGTTGCACCAACTCCGACTGTGCGCCCCGCAGCTCGCGGCGCATCCGGCGCAACGCGGGCGACGCGTCGTCCTTCACGGTGCCGTCGGGCTCGATCGCGCGCTCGATGGCGGGCTCGACCGGCGTCCGGTCGGCGAGCACGGCGGCGAGCGACGCGAGCACGGCCAACGCCGCGGGCGGGCGCCGCGCATCGGTGAGGGCGGCTCGCGTTAGGCGCGAAGAGCGCAGGAGCAGCGCGCCCGCCGCCAGCTCTTCGCCGCTCCACACGCTGCCCGCCGCCCGCAGCCTGGCGAGCGAATCCCCGAGCGGCGGAATCGGCTCCGGCCGGAAGCCGTCCGAGCCCGACAGCAGCGCCCGCACCGCGGCCACGCGCGCCAGGGCCTGCGCGATGGCGGCGTGGTCATCGAGCGGCGCCCGCGCCCGCACGCGGTCCGCGCCTAACGGAGAGGCCGCCCGTTCGGCCACGATGGCGAGCACCGCGGGGAACTCGAGCACCGCCAGCGTGTGGCGATTCACGCCCGTCTCCCGCGAGGCACCCTACTTGGGCAGCTCTTCGCGCGCGATGCGGTTGATGGCCGAGCCGTCGGCGCGTCCCTTGAACTGCGGCATCACCTTGCCCATGAGCGCGCCGATCGTCGTCGCGCCCGATGCGATCGCCGCGCGCACCGCGACGCGAATCTCATCGTCGCCGACGTTGGCGGGCAGGTACGACTCGAGGCGCCTCACTTCTTCGCGCTCGCGCGATGCCAGGTCCGTGCGCCCCGCCTTGTCGTACATCTCGATCGCTTCGCGACGACGCTTGATGCCCTTGCGCAGCACGTCGCGCGCGTCGTCGTCGGTGAGGTCGCGCATCAACTCGATGCGACGATTCTTGATGTCGGCGAGAATGGTCCCTAACAGCAGCGTGCCCGCTTTGTCCTGCGCTTTCCGCGACGCGTTGAGATCGGTCTGAAGCCGCGCGATCAGCTCGGACACTGCTCAGACCGGCCGCGGGCGACGATTCTTCCGGCGCGCCGCGTTCTCCTTTCGCTTGCGGCGCTCGCTCGGCTTCTCGTAATGCCGGTGCTTGCGCAAATCAGAGAGGATGCCCGCCTTCTCGCACTTCTTCTTGAAGCGCTTGAGGGCACGCTCGAAGTTTTCATCGTCGTGGATGATGACTTCCGACAAAAGGTCTTCCCCGATCTGGTGGCGGTGCGCGTCCGTTAAGTCTACAAAGTGCGATAAGTTATGGAATTCCGTGACGACGTGTCAAGCAGCGCGTGAGCTAACCCGGTGGCCAGCGCATCGGACGTCCGCCGAGTACGTGCACGTGCAGGTGATTCACGGTTTGCCCGCCGTGCTCGTTCGTATTGATGACCAGCCGATATCCCGTATCCGCGATTCCTTCGCTCCGCGCCACCTCTCTCCCCAGTGCCACCAACCGTCCGAGGAGTGCGGGGTCGGCCGCATCGTTGAGCGAACTCAAGTGCTTGCGCGGCAGCACCAGCACGTGCACCGGTGCTTTCGGATCGATGTCCCGAATCGCGACGGCTTCGTCGGTGGACGACACAATCGTGGCCGGTATCTCGCCACGTACGATGCGGCAGAACAAGCAGGTTTCAGACACGGGATTTCTCCATTGTCCCGAGCAGCGCAGCGCGTGCGATGGCGAGTCCGGCGATCGCGGCCGTCTCGAAGCGTAACGTGAGCGGCGCGATGCGCACCGGCAAGAATCCGGCGCCCGTGAGCAGCGCGCGTTCTTCCGGTTCGACACCGCCCTCGGGTCCGACGGCGATGGTGAGCGGCGCGGTGATGGACACGCTCGGCATCGGCTCGCCATCGGGGTCGAGCAACCATCGGGCGCCCGCCGGCGCCGATGCGATGGCCCGATCGGGGGTCGCGTCGGGATAGAGCACGGGCAGCCACGCGCCGCCCGACTGCGTCAGCGCCGACAACATTCTCAGTCGCGCCTTGGCCTGGAAGGTGACGCCCTCGCCTCGCGGACTCACGCTGCGCGACCGCTTCCACAACACCGGTCGCCAGGAGAAGATCGCGAGCTCCGTGGCCTTCTCGGCGACCCACAGCATGCGATCGCGGTCGGCGATCGGCACCATGAGGTGAATCACGGGCCCGGGTTCGACGCGCTCGATCGATTCGATCTCGATGGACGCCTGCGCTTTCGAGAGCCGGACGACGGTGCCGAAGCCGACGCCGCCCGCGCCGTCGAGCAGGCGCACGCGCTCGCCGATGCCAATGCGACGAACGCGCGCGTGCTGGACCTCGCCCTCGCCCAGGATCACCGTGCGGCCGGCTTCCATGGGCTCGGGGCAGAAGAACGCGGCTAGCGCGTCGCGATCACGCTGCTCCACCATTCTCCCTCGACGAATTCGGACTCGACGCACCAGCCGGCTCTCGCCAGCGATGCCGTCACCGCGGGGCGCTCGTCGACGAGGATGCCGCTCACCACCGCGCGTCCGTTAGGCGAGAGGGCGGCCCGCATGGCCGGCGCCAGCTCGACGACCACCGACGCGATGATGTTGGCGAAGAGCACGCGCGCCGGCGCGACGAGCGGCAGGATGACGCGCGCGTCGCCCTCGATGACGCGCACGCGGTCGGCGACGCCGTTGGCGACGGCATTCTCCTCGGCGTTGGCGATGGCCTGCGGATCCGATTCGATGGCGATCGCCCGTGCTGCGCCTAACTTGACCGCGGCAATGGACAGGATGGCGCTGCCGGCGCCCACGTCGATGGTCCTGTCGCCGGGTTGCACGACGTTCTGCATGAGGCGCAGCACGCCGCGCGTGGTCTCGTGCTCGCCGGTGCCGAAGGCCATCGCCGGTTCGATGATCACGGGGCATTCGGCGTCGGCGACTTCGGCGGCGCGCCAGGGCGGCGCGACCGCGATGCGTCCGACGCGGTGCACGCCCACGGCCGGCGGCCATGCACGAGCGACGTCGATATGCCCCGCGTCGCGCGACTCGACGGTGACGGTCGCGTCCGCGGCGCGCAGCGCCGCCTCGAGCGCCGACACGTCCGAGTCAGCGGGGAGATGCGTGAGGAGAGCGTCGTCCAATTCCAGTACCGCGGGCGCGCCCGCGTGCACGAGTGCGGCGACCACCGCGTCGCGGGTGGTTTCGCCGGCGGTGCGCACCCGCACCTCGGTCCAGCTCACCGCGCTCCGGCGTTAGGCATCGGGCGCGGCGCGCGGTCACGCACCGAGCGCCTCCTTCATTTTGGACCAGAGGCCCTTGGCCCGCGTGTTGCCGGCCGGCACGTTGCCCTCGAGCGTCTGCAATTCCTGGAGCACGGTCGAGTGCTCGGGCGACACCGACTGCGGCGTCCACAATTGCACGCGCACATGGAGGTCGCCGGCGCCCGACGCGTTCACCCGCGGCAGTCCGCGCCCGCGCAGCTGGAACACCTGCCCGCTCTGCGTCCCCGCGGGCACGCGGA
>DASYXE010000448.1:0-2548 GCA_035935375.1 Gemmatimonadaceae bacterium
CGTTCGTGGTCTGCGTGAGCGTGCCTAACCCGGTGCGCTGCGGATACGGGCGCTGCTGCACGGTCGCTCTGCTCACCGGATTGCCGAAGGCGTCGTTCACGGCGACGCTCACGTCGCGCGTGCCGCGCGGGCCGGCGCCGATGGCGATCGCCGGCGGATTGACGGTGGCGAGCGACGCGCCGGCCGGCATCGTGCTGAGCGACACGGCCGTCGTGCCCGCGAGCGGCGAACCGTCGGGTGTGACCACGGTCATGCGGTACGTGCCGGCGTGCGTCCCCGCGGGCACGGTGAACGTTGCCCGCCCGCTGTTGTCCGTAATGGCGACCGGATCGCTGCGCGCGCCGCCGGGAATGTCGGTGGCGCCCTTGAGCATCAAGCGCGCGCCGGCCACCGGCGCATCGCCGCGCGCCAGGTCGACCGAGATGTATGCGACGCTTCCGCTCTGTGCCGACGCGAGTCCGTTGATCACGGTGAGGGTCGGCGTGACCGGCGGCGCGGGCGCCGCGGGTTTGACCGGTGTTGGCGTGGACGACGCGCGATTGCCGCTGTTCACACAGCGGTCGATTTCGCGCAGGATCTCGTCGGTGGCGCCGAGTTGTTTGAGGTCGTCGCGATCACGCGTGGACGGCACGAACGCGAGGCAGTTGCGTCGCACGATCGCCGCGATTTCGCTCTTGGAATACGTGCTGCCGGTCAGGTACCGAACGAGGTCGCTCTTTCTGAGCGCCGTTTCGGCTTGCGTGTGCGCGACGGGCGTGGCGAAGAGAACGAACGGAAGGGCGATCAGCAAAGCGAAGTAGCGCGACATGGGGTCCTGGAGTGGTACGAGAGAACTAGAGCTGACTCAGCCGTTCTGACTGGCGACTCACGACGGACGGCTGGGTGGCGCATCCCGGATCAATCCTCGTCGGATGCGACAGGCGCGCAAGTGAGGTGCCATCAATCGAGGTCGCCCATGCGGTGCTGTTGGGGCCGCTCCTGCCGGCGAACTGCTTCCCACCCATGAAGTTAGTGGTTGAAAGCGCAGAGATCGCTCTGTCCGGCCTTGTCCGCTCTTGTCCGGCCTTGTCCGCCTTCACTGTGCAAGCCCGACCTCGCCGCGACGTCTCCTTGGGCAGCAACCACTGGAGATCACGATGCGATGGAGCTTGATGCTGGCTGCGGCCGCCGGACTGGTGGGGAACAAGAGCAACGCGCAAGGCGTGTTGATACCGGGTCCGTGCCCGCGATGCGTTGGGCCGGCGCTGACGCGCATCGTGCGCACGTCGAGCGCCGTGCGCGCGACGCTGGCGGACCAGGTGCTGCGCTACGAGGTGGACGAGACGTTCGCCAACCGCGGCGGCGGGTTAGGCGAAGTGGACTACTACTTTCCGCTGCCGGCGAACGCGGCGTTCGAGGACCTGCGGCTGTCGATCGACGGCGAGATGGTCGCGGGCGAAGTGATGAACGCGAATCAGGCGCGCGGCATCTACGAAGACATCGTGAGGCGGCGGCGCGATCCCGCGCTCGTCGAATGGATGGGGCAGGGGTTGCTGCACGCGCGGATCTTCCCGATCGGGCCGGGCGAAGAGAAGCGCGTGGTGGTCCGCTTCCAGTCGGTGGTCTCGCGCGAAGGCGACGCGGTGCGGGTCGACTACCATCGCAGTGCGCCCGTGCCGACCGTCGTTGGGCAATCGCCTGACGTATACGACGTCGAGGGCGGCGAGTCGTCGTTCTCGCTCAGCTATCCGGCGGGTGCGGGCTACGGCGAGCCGTATTCGCCCACGCACGCGCTGGTCGTACGCACCACCGGCGACACGCGCACGGTGGGCGTGGACGGCGCGGCGCGCGACATCACGATTCTGCTGCCGGTGGCGCGGTCGCGCGAGCCGGCGATCTCGGTGATGACCAACGCGCCGTCGGGCGAGCGCGGCTACGCGCTCATCACGATTGCGCCGCCGGCGCTCTTGCCGCAGTCGCTGCCCAGGGACGTGACGTTCGTGGTGGACGTGTCGGGCTCGATGAGCGGCGGCAAGATCGCGCAGGCACGCGACGCCGGGAAGGCGCTCCTCAAGACGCTCGGCCCGCGCGACCGGTTCCGCCTCATCGACTTCGACACCGACGTGCGCACGTTTCGCGATGGATTCAGCGAGGCGACGGCGGCGAACGTCGACGCGGCGAACCGCTACCTGGATGCGCTCGAGGCGCACGGCTCGACCAACATCGAGGGCGCGCTCCGCACTGCGTTCGGCAGCGCCCCGGGCGACGGCGCCGCGGCGGGCGGCGACCGCGTGTCGCTCGTATTGTTCCTCACCGACGGCGAGCCGACGGTGGGCGAGCAGGACCCGCAGGCGCTGGCGCGGTTGGCGTCGTCGATGCGCGGCGCGCGGCACGTCTTCACCTTCGGACTCGGCGCCGATGTGAACACGGCGCTGCTCGAGCAGATCGCGTTGCAGGGGAAGGGCACGGCGAGCTTCGTGCGGCCGGACGAGAACATCGAGCGCGCGGTGTCGGTGGTGGCGTCGCGGTTGCGCGACCCGGTGCTCACCGACCTCCACGTCGAGGCGGA
>DASYXE010000449.1:0-16049 GCA_035935375.1 Gemmatimonadaceae bacterium
GCCCCACGACAATCCCTTGCCCACCAGCTGGCCGAATTGCTTCGCCACCTGATTCAAGAGCAACAGAATCGTCAGGGCCGACAACGAAAAGATGAGCGACCCAACGTGCTCGCGGATCACGTACCGCGGAAGAATCTTCACCGGAAAGAACTCGCGTTCACGCTGCGCGACGAGGAATAGTGCCCAAATCTAAGACGAGCCGCGCCCGCGCGAAGCGACCCGCCGGCGCGACGCACGCCCGACGCACACCTGCTACGTTTCCCCCACGTCCTCTCCACCCCGGAGCAGTCTTTGCGCGCCCGATTCTGCATGATGCTACTCCCTCTTGGCATCGCCGCCTGCTCACGCGACCACCGCCCCCAAACCTCGTTCAACGGACAGGAAGCTTTAGGCTTCGTCAAGACACAACTCGACTTCGGCCCACGTATCCCCGGGTCTCCCGCCCACCGCAACACCGGCGACTGGATCGTCGCCCAGATGAAGCAGCGCGCCGACACGGTCATCGAGCAAACGTGGACCCACGTCACCGTGCACGGCGACACCCTGCCGCTCCGGAACATCATCGCGCGCTTCAAGCCCGGCGCCGCCCAACGCATTCTGTACCTTACGCACTGGGATACGCGCCCGATCTCCGACGGCGCCACCGATCCCGCCCAACGGGCACTCCCCATGCCGGGTGCCAACGACGGCGCGTCCGGCGTCGCCCTCTTCATTGCGTTAGGCGACGCCCTCCGCAAGACCCCGCCCACCGTCGGCGTCGACCTCGTGTTCGTCGACGGCGAAGACTACGGCGACTTCGACAACGGCGACCTCTCGAAAACCACCGACGTCCTCCTCGGCTCCACCTACTTCGCCCAACACCTCCCCTCGCCTAACTATAAGCCGCTCTACGGCGTCCTCTGGGACATGATCGGCGACCGGGACCTCGACATCTATCAAGAAGGCCACTCCCTCCAACAAGCGCCCGAAGTCGTCTCCCTCGTCTGGAACACGGCCGCCGACCTGGGCTACTCCCACTACTTCATCCCCGCACCCGGCCAAGTCATCACCGACGACCACGTCCCACTGCTCAACGCCGGACTCCACGTCATCGACGTCATCGACTACGACTACCCGTGGCACCATACGCCCCAGGATACGTTCGACAAAGTGTCCGCCCAAAGCCTCCAAATCGTCGGCGACGTCGCTACCAAACTCCTCACGCCGCAATAGCACTGCCCGCTCCCCGCTCCCCGCTCCCCGCTCCCCGCCCGCATCCCGCACGAATTCGCTCCGCCCACAATATTTCGATGACGCTGGCCGCACCCTCCCATCCCATCGTGCGGCCACGATGCCAACTCCCGCTGAACGCAGAGCGCTGTTCTTCTTGTCCGCCCTCCTCGTCCTGGGCGGCACCGTCCGCGCCTACGCCGCGCTCGCTACTCGCGCCGCTCCGTCCTCCCTCGAATCCGCCGACCTCGACCGCCAAATCCACGACGTCGACTCGGCTCGCTCTCGTACGAGGAAGCAAACTCGCAAACCGCGTCGTGCACACTCCGACACCACAGACGAGTTCAACGTTCCGGCCGGATCGGCTTCATCACAGACCAAAACACCCGTCGAACAGACGCCAGCACTGGTCAAACTGCCGCGCCGCACCCGCAAGCCGCGTGACTCGTCTGCCACAAAATCCGACCTCCACATCGACATGGATGTCGCCACCGCGGCCGAAATCGAACGCCTCCCGCGCATCGGCCCAACACTCGCGCGACGCATCGTCGCCGACCGAGATTCGCTCGGCCCATTCGGCGATTTGGAAGGATTGAAACGCGTGCGCGGCGTCGGTCCCGCACTCGCACGTATCCTCGCTCCTCATGTGACGTTCTCACTCCAACCGCGTCCTCCCCGTGTGGATCGACCGGACGGGCGAGGGGCCGTCCGAAAGCCACGCCGCAGCCGCGCCCGCGTGTCAGATCCGCCTTGAGCGCACCGACGAGCGGCCAAGCATCCGCCGCCGGCACACGCCTTCGCCGCCCCCTACAATCGACTCGATCATACGACGCGAAATCACCCCACCCGGGCGAACATGGCTGCACCCGTAGCTGCAACCGGCGAGCGCATCGGCGAGCTCCTCATCCGAGAAGGGCTCATCACGCGCGATGCGCTCGACAAAGCGCTCCAGGAACAGAAAAACACGGGCATGCGCGTCGGGTACAACCTCGTCAAACTCGGCTTCATCGATGAAGTCGACCTGACGAGAATGCTCGCACGTCAATACAGAATGCCCGCTGTCGACCTCAGCAACTTCGAGGTCGATGCCCGCATCGCCAAGCTCATCCCCTCCGAGCTGGCCCAGCGTCACCTCGTGCTCCCCCTCAAGCGCGAAGGTCGCACCCTCACCGTCGCGATGGCCGACCCCTCCGACCTCGGCGTCATCGACGACCTGAAGTTCATCACGCGGTACGACATCTTCCCGGTCATCGCCGGCGAATACACGCTCCGCAACGCCATCGAGCGGCACTACGGCGAAACACCGGACGACGCTCTCCAGAACCTCCTCGCAGACATCGGCGACGATGGCGACGTCGAAGTCGTCGAAGACCGCGAAGAAGAAGTCAACGCCACGGCCCTCGCCGCGGCGATCGACGACGCCCCCGTCGTCAAACTCATCAACGGACTCCTCACCGACGCGGTGAAACGCGGCGCCTCAGACATCCACTTCGAGTGCTACGAACACGAAATGCGGGTCCGCTACCGCATCGACGGCGCCCTCCAGGAGGTCATGAAGCCGCCCATGAAACTCAAGGCCGCCCTGATCTCCCGCTTCAAGATCATGGCAAACCTCAACATCGCCGAACGCCGCGTCCCGCAAGACGGCCGCATCAAGCTCAAAATCGGCAAGAAAGTCATCGACTATCGAGTGTCGACACTGCCGACCCTGTTCGGCGAAAAGGTCGTCCTCCGAATCCTCGACAAGGGAAACCTCACCCTCGATCTCGAGAAGTTCGGCATCGAGCCGCGCGCCGAACACGACCTCATGGAGGCCGTCTCCAATCCCTACGGGATGGTGCTCGTCACCGGCCCAACGGGATCGGGAAAAACAACCACGCTGTACTCCGCGCTCTCCAAGGTCAACAACATCGACGTCAACATCATGACCGCCGAAGATCCCGTCGAGTACAACCTCTATGGGATCAATCAGGTGCTCGTCCGCACCGAAATCGGGCTGTCCTTCGCCGCAGCCCTCAAAGCATTCCTGCGGCAAGACCCGAACATCATTATGATCGGCGAGATCCGTGACCTGGAAACCGGTGGCATCGCCATCAAAGCGGCCCTCACCGGTCACCTCGTCATGTCCACCCTCCACACCAACTCGGCCCCAGAAACAGTCACGCGCCTGCTCGACATGGGCCTCGAGCCGTTCAACGTCGCCTCCGCTCTGAACCTCGTCCTCGCACAACGACTCGTGCGACGCATCTGCAATCGCTGCCGCGAGCGCTATGCGTGGGGTGACGACGAATACCGCGCTGCCAAACTCTCGCCCCAGATGACCCTCGGTGACATGCACTACACCGACGAGGCCATCCAGAACATGAAGCGCGGCGCCGTTGCCGACGCGCAGCCGATCGTCGGCGACTTCAGCCTCAAAACCACCATCGAGGAAGTGCCGCTCTGGCGCGGACGCGGCTGCGACGCGTGCAGCGGCTCGGGCCTCAAAGGACGCCAAGGCCTCTACGAGGTGATGGCCATGTCGCCAAGAGTGCGAAAACTCATCCTGCAAAATGTCGGTGCCGTCGAAATCCGCGACGCCGCCATCAACGACGGCATGCTCACCCTGCGCATGGACGGCCTCCTCAAGGTGATGAAAGGAATCACGACACTCGAGCAAGTGATCCGCGAGACGGCCGCCTGATACGCTCCGGAAAAGGGCCGGAAACTACGGTCGTGAGGTGACGTAAACAGCCGCCCCGCGCCTCGTTTACCGTTTTACCAGCGTCGCGCCTCGCCAGTCTATCGTGTAACGCAAAGCCGATTTTCTCACTCGAAACAGGCCATGACGTCTCCGGCTCCAATCACTCCCGCGTCGGTCAACCTCCGCTCGCTCCTCGAAGAGATGATCGAGCGCGATGCGTCCGACCTGCACATCACAGCGGGCGACAAACCCAAACTGCGCATCGACGGCGACATCCAAAATGCCAACGTCGATACGGTGCTCTCGCCTAAAGACACCATGCAGTTGGCCTACTCGATTCTCACCGAAAACCAGAAAAAGCGCTTCGAGACCGAAGACGAGCTCGACTTCTCATTCGGCATCCAGAACCTCGCACGCTTCCGCGGCAACTGCTTCAAGCAGCGTGGCTGCGTTTCGCTCGTCATCCGACAAATCCCCTTCAACGTCCGCACCTTCGAGGAGCTCGGCCTCCCCGCAGCCGTTGCTCACATGGCGGAAAAACCGCGCGGACTGGTCCTCGTCACAGGACCAACCGGCTCCGGGAAAAGCACCACCCTCGCCGCGATGATCGACAAGATCAACCGCGAGCGCAAAGGCCACATTATCACGGTGGAAGACCCCATCGAGTTCATCCACCGCCACCAGAGCTGCATCGTCAACCAGCGCGAAGTGGGCACCGATACCAAGAGCTTCGCCACCGCGCTCAAGTACGCCCTGCGCGAAGACCCCGACACGATTCTCGTCGGCGAAATGCGCGACTTGGAAACGATCCAGGCCGCGCTGACCATCGCCGAAACGGGCCACCTCTGCCTCGCCACGCTGCACACCAACTCCGCCGCCGAAGCGATCAACCGCGTCATCGACGTGTTCCCGTCCCACCAACAGGAACAAGTCCGCGCGCAGCTGGCCTTCACCCTCGAAGGCATCATCACCCAGACGCTGCTCCCGCGCGCAAAGGGTCGCGGACGCGCCATGGCCGCCGAAATCCTCGTCGTCACGCCCGCCATCCGCGCGCTCATTCGCGACGCCAAGGTGCACCAGATCTACTCGCTGATGCAGGGCGGCAAAAAGTATGGAATGCAGACGCTCAACGACGCGCTCTATCAGTTGTATGTCGCGCGCGAAGTCGAGATGGATGAGTGCCTGCGCGTAACGTCGGATCCCAACGAATTCATGCGCATGATCGGCGAACCGCCGCTCACCGCCGACGCCGCGGACTTGATGAAGACCGGCAACAAGCCGTCCAAGGTTGCGTCCATCGCGGGCAAGCGTTAGCCCACTCGACCGAGACTGACCCATGCCTACTTTCGCCTATACCGCGCGCACACTCGGCGGTGAGCTCAAGACCGCCACTATGGATGCCGCGTCGCGCGACGAAGTCGTCGCGCAGCTGCGCCGCCAGAAACTCATCGTCGTCAAAATCGACGAGGAGAAAGCCAAGAAGCGGTTGGGCCGCATCAAAACGCGCGACATCGTCATCTTCACGCGCCAGTTCGCGACGATGATCAACGCGGGCCTTCCGTTAGTCCAGGCCCTCGACATCCTGTCGCGCCAGAGCGAGAACAAGGCCCTGCAGGACGTCACCCGCCAGGTCGTGTACGACGTCGAGTCCGGCCACACCGTGGCCGACGCCCTCCGCCGCCACCCCAAGGCGTTCACGGACCTGTACGTCAACATGGTCGCCGCCGGTGAAGCCGGCGGTATTCTCGACACGATTCTGCTGCGCCTCGCCACCTTCCTCGAGAAGAACGACGCACTCGTCGGCAAGGTGAAGAGCGCGATGATCTACCCGGCCGTGATCATGAGCGTGGCCGTCGTCGCCATCGTCGTGCTACTCATCTTCGTGATCCCGGTCTTCCAGAACATGTTCGCCAGCGTGAACCTGTCGCTTCCGCTGCCGACTCGCGTCGTCATTGGCTTGTCGTCGTTCCTCAAGCACTACTGGTGGTTGATGGGCGCCGGTATCTGGGGCGGCGTCTTCATGCTCCGGCAATACTACCGCACCCCGGCCGGGAAGCTCCAGATCGACCGCTTCATGCTCCGCATGCCCGTGTTGGGCGACCTGCTCCGCAAGAGCGCCGTGTCGCGCTTCACCCGCACGTTAGGCACGCTCATCAGCTCGGGCGTCAGCATTCTCGACGGCCTCGAGATCACGGCCAAAACCGCGGGCAACCAGGTCATTCACAACGCCATCATGGAGTCGCGCGCTTCGATCGCCGGCGGCGACACCATCAGCGCACCGCTGCAGAAGAGCAACGTCTTCCCGCCCATGGTCATCTCCATGATCGCCGTCGGCGAACAAACGGGCGGATTGGACGAGATGCTCACCAAAATCGCCGACTTCTACGATACCGAAGTCGACACGGCCGTCAGCGGCCTGCTCAGCCTCATGGAGCCGATCATGATCGTGTTCCTGGGCGTCATCGTCGGCGGCATGGTGGTCGCCATGTACCTGCCGATCTTCGACATGATCAACGCCGTGCAGTAACCGCGGCGCCCGTGCTGTGGCAAAACGCCCCGTCGGCATCCGACGGGGCGTTTTGCGTTAGGAGTCTGGGATAAGCCGCCGGTCGTCAGGCGCCAGCGAGCGCCGCTTCCGGCACGCGGGGAGCAGGCACCACCAGACGCGCGAGCAGCGCGCCGCCCAGTTCCTCCAGATTCCAGCGCTGCTCGGGGTCCTGCGTATCGCGCGCATACGACGTCACCGCGTTCATGACGCCGAACGCCGTCCAGTCGCGGGCGCGCGTGAACCGATCGAGGATCTCCGCGATGTCGTCGGTAGAAATCCGATGCATCGCCGGTAGCAGCTGGATCATCGCCTCCGCTCGTACGTCGGCCGACGTTCGCATCTCGTCGACAACACCCGCAAACACGTCGGCGGTCGCGCACGCACGCACCGCACCGCGCACATCCAGCAGCGTCACCTCGGCGTCGTACGCGGACCGATCTACATCGCTGCACTCGATGCGCTCGAGCCGGCGAGATTGCATCACGTGCGCCGCAATCGCGCCGTTGGTGCACACCTGTCGAAACGTGTACGGGCTCACCACGATCTCGGTCCCGGTCGCGCGAATCGCGACTCCCGCGTTGATCGCATCGCCCGCGCGCACCTCGGCCTGCGCCGGCAGCACGGACCGCGCGAACAATCGCACGCCGTCGTCGAACACGTTCGCGACGACGCCGCCAAGCGACGCGATCTCCTCGGCGAACGCATCATGAATCTCGCAACTCGTGGGAACGTACTCGGGCTGGTAGGCGCTGCTCATGGCTCCTCCTTCCCCAGTGGCTGGCGGTTTCTGTTCGATGGCATGCCCCAACATACCACCGGCATGGCAAAGCTGTTCCGCAACCGCGAGCGTCACAGCACAGCGCCCCGATAGCCGATCATCCGAGTTGACATCCCGAGAAGCTCGCGCGAGTATCGCTATCACCGCTCGCGCCGCCGCCGGAGAATGAGACCATGTCCGGACCCCCGCAGTTCGCCCCGCCGCCCTCGGCATCGAAGCCGAAGCTCAACCTCCAGGATCAGGTTCGACCAGACCTGGCGCGACGTTCTCACCAAGCTCCTCGACTTCGGGTTCCGGTGCACGAATCCGGCTGTCGGGCAGGAGATGCGAGTCCTGACGGACCTCGCGGCGCGCGGGAAGCGCTGAGCCCCGGGCCATGACGGAAGACGCCGAATACGCAACGGATCTGCGGGCGACGGTGGATCGCGCGGCGGCGGAGCTGCGCGCGATTCCCGAGACTGTCGCTTCCGTTAGGCCTGCGCCGGGCAAATGGTCGATCAAGGAGATCATCGGCCACCTGATCGACTCGGCCTCGCACAATCACCAGCGATTCGTCCGCGCGCGCTGGCAGGACGATCTCGTGTTCCAGGGTTACCAGCAAGATGAGTGGGTCGCGGCCCAGCAGTATCAGTCGGTGCCGTGGGATGAATTGGTGACGTTGTGGCAGACGTACAACCACCACATGGCGCGCGTGATGGCGCTGGTGCCGGTTGACCTCGCGCGGCGACAGCACCGTCGCCACAACCTCGATCAGATCGCCTGGCAAACCGTCCCGGCCGATCGGCCGGCGACCCTCGAGTACTTCATGCGCGACTACGTCGCCCACCTGAAGCACCACCTGCGCCAGGTGGCCGAGCGCCGGGAGACGCCGGTGCCTCGTTAGGCGCAATGCCGACGTACCGCGCGCGCGGCCGGATGATCTGGCCGAGTGCGTACTGTTCGATCGCGTGGCCCAGCCACCCGATGGTGCGCCCGATCGCGAACAGCGTGAGGCCTGAGTCCCTCGGCAAGCCAAGGACGCGCGACGCGGCGGCGAGCGCGAAGTCCACGTTAGGCGCGTCGCCGGTGAGCGACGTGCCCGCGCGCGCGACCTCGCGAACGAAGCGCAGCTCCGGCGAGCCGTGGAAATGCTCGCCGAGCAGCGCCAACAACGTCGCGGCGCGTGGATCGCCGTCGGGGTACAGCGGATGGCCGAAGCCCTCGATGCGGAGTCCCTGCCGCAGCCGCTCGGCGAGCGATGCGCGGAGCGACCGTGTCCGGCGCAGCGTCGCGAGCATCGACTCCGCGCGTGTCGTACTGCCGCCGTGCTTGATCCCTTCGATCGCGGCGAGTCCGCCGCCGACCACCGCATAGGGTTGCGACCCAGCCGACGCGATGCATCGCGCCGTGAACGCCGAGACGTTGAGCTCGTGGTCGGCCATGAGGATGAGCGCCGCGCGGATCACGTCCTGGGCGCCGGCGTGCACGCGCCAACTGCGCGCCAGCGCGGCGTCAATGGGCTCGCCGCGCGCGCGAGGGGCGGCGACGCGGACCAAGAGGTCGAGGACGCGCCACGCCGTACGCACGACGGCCTCGGGCCGAAGGTCGTAGGCGTGCGCGTCGGTCGCGGGCGCGAGCGCGAGCGCCGCTTGGGCGCGCGACACGAACGCACCGCGCAGCGACCGCTCGCCTAACGGACGAGCGTGCGCGGCGCGCGGCGGACGCGCGGCATCGAGACGGCCCGTCCAGATGAGCGAGGCCACCGCTTCCACGGACGCCTCGCGCGAGAGCGCGACGACGTTCCGGCCTCGATAGTAGAGCGCGGTGCCGGCGATCAAGGTGATCGACGACTCGAGCACGGGGACGCCCCATTGCAGGGCATGCGCCGCGACCGTGTCCGGATCGCGGCGCTCTTCGCTCCGGAGCCTGAGGCGCTCGACGTCGTCGCGCGGATACCGGCGCGCCCGCCCGGGCGTGGGCCCGGGCTCGGAGCGGATCAGGCCGCGGCTCACATACGCATAGAGCGACGCGCGCGTGATGCCCAGCGCGCGCGCGGCCTCGGCGGCCGAGAGGGTGCCGTCGTTCATATTGATCGCTGAATCAACATTGACTGTATGATGCGCGACGATCTAGGTTTTGGCCATGGCAACCAACACCGTGGTCGCACCAGGCCTCGAAGGCGTCGTCGCGGCGACGACGCGGTTGAGCCACGTCGACGGCGAGGCGGGCGAGCTGACCATCGCCGGGTTCCCGGTCGGCGAGCTCGCCGCCAACGCGACCTTCGAAGAAACCACGTGGCTGCTCTGGCACGGCGAGCTCCCGACCGACGCCGAGCTCGACGCGTTCCGCGCCGACATCGCCGCGCATCGCGACCTCCCGCCGGCGACGCTCGCGATTCTTCGCGAGTGCGCCCGCGCGCGCGTCGATTCCATGGACGCGCTGCGCATCGCCCTCGGTACGGTGTCGCTCGTGTCGACCGATGCCGTGGCGATCGTCGCGATTGCGCCAACGATCGTCGCCGCGTACGCGAGGCTCATGGACGACTCAGCGCCGATCTCGCCGCGCGGCGATCTTGGACATGCGGCGAACTATCTCTACATGCTGAGCGGCGCCGAGCCGGACGCCGAACGAGTGCGCGCGCTCGAGACCTATCTGAACACGGTCATCGACCACGGTCTCAACGCGTCGACGTTCACCTGTCGGGTGATCATCTCGACGGGATCGGATCTCGTGTCGGCGGTAGTCGGGGCGGTCGGCGCGCTCAAGGGGCCGCTGCACGGGGGCGCGCCCGGGCCGGCACTGGAGACGGTGTTCGAGATCGGCGAGGCGTCGCGAGCAGAGAGCGTGCTCCGCGCCAAGATCGAGGCGGGGGAGCGGCTGATGGGCTTTGGGCACCGCGTCTACAAAGTTCGCGATCCCCGTGCCGATGTCCTCGCGGCGGCGGCAGAGCGATTGTTTACGCGCGCGGGCGACATGCGCTTGTACACGTTGGCGCGTCACGTGGAGCGCACGGCGGTCGCGCTGCTCGAGGAGTACAAGCCGGATCGGCGGCTCAAGACGAACGTCGAGTTCTATACCGCGTTGCTGCTGCATGGGCTCGGACTCGACGTCCCACTCTTCACACCCACGTTCGCGATCAGCCGGGTGAGCGGTTGGATTGCGCACGCTTTGGAGCAGCGCGCAGCGAATCGGCTCATCCGTCCCAAGTCGGAGTACGTTGGTCCGCGCGATCGGCGCTGGCCGCACCACACGGCCGTGGCGGACTCGCGCGCGAGCTCGTTCCGTTAGGCTCGAGCCCCGTGCGCGCGCCCACGCAGACTTGACTCGGCAAGCGGGCTCGGCTATGGTGTGGAATGAGCGGCACTCCCCCGTATCCGACTTCCATGACCGCTGCAGAGCTCGTACACGTGTCGTATCCCGACAAGGTGACGGAGCTCGTGCGGGGGATTCTGGTGGTGCACGAGCCACCGGGTTCGCGGCACGGTTCCATCGCCTCGCGGCTCACCTATTTCCTGGGCGACTTCGTATACCGGAACCGCCTGGGTCGCGTGTTCGCGCAGGACACCGGCTTTCACATCGAGTCGAATCCGGATACGGTGCGAGCCCCGGACGTCGCATTTCTCGCCGAGGAACGTGCAGGGGCGATTCAGGACCGGGGGTACGCGCGCGTTGCACCGGACCTCGTCGGCGAAGTCCTATCGCCTGACGACCGCCCGGGTGAGGTGCGCGACAAAGTTGCAGGTTGGCTCGCGGCCGGTGTGAAGCTCGTGTGGGTGGTCGACCCGCGGCGACGCGCGGCGGACGTGTACCGGCCCGACGGCCGCGTCTCGAGCGGCGAAACGCAGCTCGACGGCGAGGACGTGCTGCCGGGCTTTACCTGCGCGGTGGACGAGCTGCTCGTCTGACCGCACGCGCCGCCGTTGCGTTAGGCTTTAGGCCGGCACCGGCGACGTGGCCCGGAGGGCACGGGACGCTTGCTCCACGAACCGGTGCCACGACGAGCTGCCGACGGCCAGACGGCGGCGGCCTGCGGCGCTCAAGCGATAGAACTTCGCGCTCCGGTTGTTCTCCGACACGCCCCACTCGGCTTCGACCAATCGCTGCCGCTCCAGCCGGTGCAGGGCGGGGTACAGGGTCCCTTCGCCGACGAGCAGGGCCGCGTCGGTGGCCTGGCCGATCCATTCGGCCACGGCATAGCCGTGTCGCGGACCCCACGTGAGAGCCTTGAGGATGAGCAGCTCGAGCGTGCCGCGCATGAGGTTGATGTCGAGGTCGGTCATCGGCGGATTCGTGTCGAAAGACGAGGATCGGCTGGTCGTTTGCCCTTCCGTATGCTACGTGCTCTCCCCTTGCCACGCAATGGGTCGCTCTCGCCTGGAACGCCATGGGCCGCCCGCCGCACCAGCCGACGCGCCGGGCGCGATCGTCGTTAGGCATCGGCGGTGCTTGCGCGCGCCCGGACCCCCGGCCATTCTTGTCGCGCCACGAACGTCATCGGAGAGCCCCACGTGAATTCGCGTCGTCGATTCCTGATCCGCGCGCCGATCGGCTTGCTGAGCGTCGCCGTCGCCTGCCGCGAGCACGCGGCCACGCCATCGCCTAACGCAAACGGCCACACGGCCGCGCCGCCCGCCACGCCGGGCGCGCCGCCCACCTTTGCCACCGCGCCCTCGGTCGGGCCCGCCGTGACGCCGGCGACGTTTGCCGACGCCGAGAAATTGGCGCAGGTGACGATGACGGACGCGCAGCGCCAGCAGGCCGCCGACAGTTGGGGCAAAGCGATGGCGCCCTACTACGAGCGCCGCACGGGACCGCGCAAGCTCGCCCTCGAGCCGACGCTCGCGCCCGCCACGCACTGGAATCCCGTGCTGGGCGCGGGTCCCGTCGGACCGGCGCGCGATCGGTTCGTACGCTCGAGCGACGCACCCGGCCCGCTCCCGTCCAGCGACGCCGAGATCGCGTTCTCGCCCGTGACGCGGTTGTCGCGGTGGATTCAATCCCGCGCGCTCACCTCCGAGCGCCTAACGAACATCTATCTCGCCCGCCTCCAACAGTACGACCCGAAATTGCGCTGCGTGATCACGCTCACGCGCGACCTCGCGCTCTCGCAAGCCAAGAAGGCCGACGCCGAGATCGCCGCCGGACACTATCGCGGACCGCTCCACGGCATCCCGTTCGGCGTGAAGGACCTGCTCGACACCGCCGGCATCGCCACGACGTACGGAGCCGAGCCGTATCGCAATCGCGTGCCGCAGGCGGACTCGGCCGTGGTCGCGCGGTTGCATGAGGCGGGCGCGGTGCTGGTCGCCAAGCTGAGCATGGGTGCACTGGCGCTCAACGACATCTGGTTCGGCGGGCAGACGATGAATCCGTGGCTGCTCGAGGAAGGAGCATCCGGTTCGAGTGCCGGTCCGGGCGCGGCGACGGCCGCGGGCCTCGTGGGTTTCTCGATCGGCAGCGAGACCGAGGGGAGCATCGTGAGTCCGAGCCTGCGCTGCGGCGTGAACGGTCTTCGCCCAACGTACGGCCGGGTGCCGCGCACGGGGGCGATGACGCTCTGCTGGTCGCTCGACAAGCTGGGCCCGATGGCGCGCAGCGTGGAAGACACGATGCTCGTGCTCCAGGCCATCACCGGCCCCGATGCCGGCGACGTCGCCAGTGTGCCGAGCCGGCTTGACTACGATGCAGGCGCGGGCGTGAAGGGGCTGCGCATCGGGTACGTGCCGCAGTGGATGAAAGAAGCGCCGGCCACCGACGTCGATCGCGCGGCGTTGGACACGGCCGGAAAGTTAGGCATGGTGCCGGTGGCCGCGACGTTCCCGGACTGGCCGGTCGATTCGTTGAACGTCGTGTTGTTCGCGGAGGCAGCGGCGGCGTTCGAAGAGCTGACGCTCACGCACCAGGACGACGCGCTCAAGGTGCAGACGTCCGACGCGTGGCCGAACCTCTTCCGCAGTGCGCGCTTTCTGTCGGCCGTCGATTTCGTGCAGACCGACCGGTTGCGTCGGAAGCTGGCGCAGGAGATGGACCGGATCATGTCCGGCGTGGATGTGCTGCTGGTGCCGGCGCTGCGCGACGAGACGCTGACGACGACCAACTTCACGGGTCAGCCGTCGCTCACGATGCGCGCCGGGTTCGTGCAGGTGTCGGAAGCGCGGAGCGATTGGGCGCCCGACCCGGCGCATCCGCTGCCGACGTTCAACCCGCCGCGCCGCGTGCCGCACGGCGTGACGCTCATCGGCAAGCTGTTCGACGAGGGGACGGTCGTGCGCGCCGGGCTGGCGCTCGAGCGTGCGTTAGGCGTGCAGCACGAGACGCCGCCAGGGTTCTGAGGGCTACTCGCCCGTCGGGGCTGCCGCGTTGGATGGCGTGACTGCGATGTGCAGGGGTACGGCCGTCGTGCCCCATTGCATCAGCAGCGTCGTCGAGTCGGGTGCGACGTCGGGAAACGAGAATGTCAGCACGTCCACCATGGGCGTGCTGTCCGGCTTCACGGCGAACGTGACCTGCGGCGCCGACGGATCCGGTCCCTGCACGTGAAAGCGCTTCCAGACGGTGCTGAAGATCACGGTCCATTCGTTAGGCTGCGGCACCATCCAGATCGAGTACCGCCCCTTGGCGAGCGGATGCCCGTCGACCTTCACGTCGTGGTCGACCTCGATGGTGGTCGCCCAATTCGCGCCCGGCGTCCAGGTGCTGCCCCATTTGACGACGCCGCCGAAGAGGTTGTCGCGGCCGCGCCGCTGGGGGCGGTAGTACTCGATCGTGATCGTCGTGCCGTCGACGCGTTGTTGCACCATGCCGTGCTCGCTGGCCATCACTTGCGCCTGCGCGCCGGCGGGAAGGGCGGTGACTAACGCGAGGGCGGCGGCGAGAGCGAGGCGGCGCATCGAGATCTCCGGCAGAGAGTGACCGTATCGGTGTTCCGAGAACATATCCTCGTGGGCGCGAATGCGCACCGGTCGTACGCCGCGGGTGTGACCATCGCGCAGGTCGGCGGGTTGATGGAGTGCAGCTGCCCATGTCCATCGCCCGAGTCACGCCATGCGCGCGTCCTCCGATTCCTACAAGGCAACCGGCGGTTTCCTGCGAGACCTTCGATACGCGGCGCGATCGCTTCGACGCGCGCCTGGGTTCACGGCGATCGCCGTCGCGACGCTGGCGCTCGGCATCGCGAGTGCGACGGCCGCGTTCAGCGTCCTCGACACGATTGTGCTGCGCGGCATGCCGTACCGCGATGCCGATCAGCTGCGCACGATCTACGAGATCGCGGACGACGGCAGTGGGCGCACGCCGTCGTATCCCACGTTTCTCGACTGGCAGGCGCAGGCGCGCACCGTTTCCACCGCGATCACGGGATTTGCGTTCGTGCGCGGCGATCAAGTGTCCCTGCCGGGCAAACGGGACGACGACCGCCAGCTCGTGGCCTATGTGTCGCCGGGCTTTTTCCAACTCATGGATACGCGGGCATGGTTAGGCCGAACGTTCGCGCGTGAGGAGGAGGAACCGGGCGCGGCCCGGGTGGCAGTGCTCTCGTACGATCTGTTCGTCGGCCGGTTCGGCAGCGACCGGTCGATCGTCGGCCGCGCGGTCGACCTCGACAGCATTCCGACGACGATCATCGGCGTCATGCCGCCGCATTTCGCCTACCCGAACTTTGCGTCGGGCGAGTGGGCGCCCGCGCAGTTGTGGGAGCCGATGGCCGTGTTCGGCGCGACGCACCCGGAGGTGTTGGCGCGTCGCGGGCTGCACGTCGACAGCCGCACGATCGTGCGCCTGCGCTCCGGCGCCGACTCCGTTGGTGCCGTCTCCGCGATGCGGACCATCGAGCGACGGCTGGCCGCCGCCTACCCGGCGGATCAGGCGCACTGGACGTCGGTCGCGCTGCAGTCGATGTCGGCCGAGTTGTTGGGCGGCCTCGGGCGCGCCCTCGGCATGATCGCCGGTGCGGTCGGCCTGGTGATGCTGCTGGCGTGCGCGAACGTGGCGACCTTGTTTCTGATTCGCGCGGGCGGGCGCGCGCGCGACACCGCCGTCCGCCGTGCGTTAGGCGCAACGCGGCGCCGCGTCGCGCAGCAGCCGGTGCTCGAGGCGCTGATGGTGGCCCTCGCCGCCGGTGCGATCGGCGTGCTCCTGGCGTCCGCCCTCGTTGGCTTCACGCGCCACAGCTTGGCCTCGTCGCTGCCGTTCGGCGCGGATCTGCATCTCGACGCACGCGCGGTGGCATTCGCCGTTGCGGCGTCGCTCGGCACGGCGCTGCTCGTGGGCGCGGTACCGGCCGTGCACACCTCGGCGGTGCACGCGATGCGGCTGGTGCGGAGCGGTGCCACGGCCGCGGTGGGCGGACGCCGAGAACGGCGGGCGCGCGACGTGCTCGTCGTGGTGCAATTCGCGCTGGCGCTGTCGCTCCTGGTGGGAGGGGGTCTTCTGCTGCAGAGCTTCCGCCGGATGGTCGCCGTGCCGTTAGGCTACGATCCCGACGGCGTCATCTCGTTTGCGATCGCGCCGATGACGCACGCGTACGATCAGCCGGCTGCGGCCGCGTCGTTGTACGACCGGATCCTGCGGGCGGAGCTCGCTGTGCCCGGGGTCGCGGCCGCGGCGGCGGCCGGCGGGGCGTTGATCCCGACGACCGTGGTCGCCGAGCACGCGGCGCCGAACGGGGAACCGTTGCGCGCGCTGTACCACACGGTCTCGACCGACTACCTACGCGCGATGCGCATCCGCCTGGTGGCCGGCCGCTGGTTCGCCGATGGCGACATGCGCGCGCCGATGGCGGGCGGCCTGGTCGTGAGCGAGACGCTCGCCCGTCGGTTAGGCGGCAATCCGATTGGCCATCGCATCACGATCCG
>DASYXE010000450.1:0-5142 GCA_035935375.1 Gemmatimonadaceae bacterium
GGCGTGATCGCGAATCAGCCGGCGGTGCTGGCCGGCGTCCTCGACATCACCGCGTCGGCCAAGGGGGCGCGCTTCATCCGGTTCTGCGACGCGTTCAACATTCCGCTGCTCACCTTCGAGGATGTCCCGGGATTCCTCCCGGGGGTGACCCAGGAGCACGGCGGCATCATCAAGCACGGCGCCAAATTGTTGTTCGCCTACTGTGAGGCGACCGTCCCCAAGCTCACCGTGATCACGCGGAAGGCGTACGGCGGTGCATACGACGTGATGAGCTCGAAGCACATCCGCGGCGACTACAACGTCGCGTGGCCCACCGCCGAGATTGCGGTAATGGGGCCCAAGGGCGCCGTGGAGATTCTCTTCAAGCGCGAGATCTCGAGCTCCCAGAATCCACTCGATGCCACGGAGCGAAAAATCGAAGAGTACCGCGACAAGTTCGCGCATCCGTACGTGGCGGCGAGCCGCGGCTACGTGGACGACATCATCGATCCGCGCGACACGCGCCCGCGGCTCATCGACGCGCTCGAGACCCTGCGCACGAAGCGCGATCGCAATCCGCCCAAGAAGCACGGCAACATTCCACTCTGATGCCGCGGCCGAGCAGCACGTTGCGGTTGGGCGATCGCGCGCCGGAGTTTTCGTTGTGCGACGCGACCACCGGCGCGCAGGTCACCCTGGACTCGCTGCTCGCGGATCGCCGTGGTGTCTTGTTGGTCTTTCACCGCGGCATGTGGTGACCCAACTGCCGCGGGCAGCTCGGGGAGCTGCGCGAGCAAATGGCGCGATTCGACGCCCAACGGTTCGCCGTGGCCGTCGTGCTGGCGCAAGCGTGCGACCGCATCGCCGGTGCGCTTGCGCGCTACGCCGTCACGTACCCGTTCCCGCTGCTCTGCGACCCGGACCGCACGGTGATCAAGCGGTACGGCGTGTGGCATCCGTTAGGCCTCGCGTCGTTCAACACCGCGCACCCGGCCTCGTTCCTGATCGACGCCGCCGAGCGGCGCATTCGCTACGCCTTCGTCGGCAGCACGCAGTTCGCGCGCGCGCCGCTGGATGCGCTCGTGGCCGTCGCCGCGGCGCAGGCCGGGTCCGCCGCCTGACCGTCAGCCACCGCCCCGCGTGTTCGATACGATTCTGATCGCCAACCGCGGCGAGATCGCGCTGCGCATCGTCCGGGCCTGCCGCGAGCTGGGCATCCGGTCGGTGGCCGTGTACTCGGATGCCGATGCCCACGCGCCGCACGTGCGCGAAGCCGATTGCGCGGTGCGACTCGGACCGGCGCCCTCGAGCGAGAGCTATCTGCGCGCCGACCTCCTCATCGCCGCTGCCCAACGCACCGGCGCGCAGGCCATTCACCCTGGCTACGGATTCCTCGCCGAGCGCGAGCACTTTGCGCGGGCGGTGCGCGACGCGCGGCTCGTGTTCATCGGACCACCGCCGGAAGCCATCGCGGCGATGGGCAGCAAGACCGAAGCACGCCGCCTCGCCATCGCGGCGGGCGTGCCGGTGGTGCCCGGCACGACGGAGCCCCTGCGGGACGCGCGCGAGGCGCGCGAGATCGCCGAGCGATTCGGATTCCCGGTGCTGCTCAAGGCGGCGGCCGGCGGGGGCGGGAAGGGGATGCGCGTGGTCCGCGAAGCGGGCGAGCTCGCCTCCTCGCTCGACGCCGCGCGGCGCGAAGCCAAGAACGCCTTCGGCGACGATGCGGTCTACGTGGAGAAATACATCGCCGGTCCGCGCCACGTCGAGATCCAGGTGCTGGGCGACGCGCACGGCACGATGCTGTCGTTAGGCGAGCGAGAGTGCTCGGTGCAGCGGCGGCACCAGAAAATGATCGAGGAAGCGCCGAGCGTCGCCGTCGCGCCCGACCTCAGGCGGCGCATGGGCGAGACCGCCGTCCGCGCGGCGCAGGCGGCGGGCTACGTGAACGCGGGCACGTGCGAGTTCCTGCTCGATGCCGACGGCGCGTTTTATTTCCTCGAGATGAACACGCGGCTGCAGGTGGAGCACCCGGTCACCGAGCTCGTCACGGGGATCGACATCGTCCAATGGCAAATCCGCATCGCCGCCGGCGAGACGCTGCCGTTTCGCCAGGACGACATCGCGCCTAACGGATGGGCGATCGAGTGCCGGATCACGAGCGAAGACCCGGCCAACGGGTTCCTGCCTGGCACCGGACGCATCTCCTACCTGCGGCTCCCGGGCGGTCCCGGCGTCCGCTGGGACGGGGGCATCGGCGTGGGGAGCGAGGTGGGTCTGCACTACGACCCGATGCTCGCCAAGCTCATCGTCCACGCGCCAAGCCGCGACGCCGCCATCGCGCGCATGCACCGCGCCCTACTCGAGCTCACGATCCAGGGCGTCGACACCTCGCGCGATTTCCACCTGCGCGTGATGGAGGACGACGAGTTCCGGCGCGGCGCGATCGACATCCAATGGCTCGAGCGGCGCTTGGCATCTTTGACCACCGGCCGCGTTCCCGCCGATGGCGAAATGGCGGCCGTGATCGCCGCCGCGCTCCTCGCCGAGCAGGAGCGGGTGCGGCGCGCGCCCTCGGGGCGCGCGAGGACGCCTAACGGAACGGACGCATCGGATGAGCGCGCTGCATGGCGGCTGGCGGCGCGTCGCGAAGGGTTGGTGGAAGGCTGATGCCAGTCGCCGAGCTGCGCATCGACTCCATCGCCGCCGGCGGCGACGGCGTCGCCCGGGCGGACGGCATGGTGGTGTTCGTGCCGCGCACCGCGCCCGGCGACGTGGCGCGCGTGTCCTACCAGCCGAAAGGACGCTTCGCCCGCGGCACGCTGCTCGCCCTCGAGCACCCGTCGTCCGATCGCGTCGACCCCGCGTGCGCGCACTACGAGGCCGATCGCTGCGGGGGCTGTCAGCTGCAGCACATCGGGTACGATGCCCAGCGCCGCGCGAAGGCCGACATCGTGCGTGACGCCATGGTCCGGCTTGCGCGACGCGCGACGACGACGCCGCCGCCGGTGCGACCCGCGCCGTCGCCCTGGCGGTACCGGCGCAAGCTCACGCTCGCGATGCGCGCTCGCGGGCGCACCTGGACGGCGGGCCTGCATCCCTACGACCGGCCGTCGCACGTCTTCGCGCTCCGCGAATGTCCGATCACCGAGGACCGCGTGCTCGCGGCGTGGCGCGAGGTGCTCGCGGCCGCCGACGCGCTGCCTAACGCAGCCGAGCTGCGCGGGGCCGTCCGGTTCGATGACGCGGGCTCGGCGTCTTTCGTCGTGGAGGGCGGCGAACGGTGGAGCGGCGCGCAGCGCTTGCTGGCGCGCGCGCCGGCGCTGGCCTCCGTTTGGTGGAAGCCGGCGGGCGCGTCGCGCGCGACCCGGGCGGCGGCGCGACATGACGACGCGCCCCCGGCCGCGTCGTTCGCGCAAGTCAACGAAAGCGTGGCCGCGGCGCTCCGGTCGTACGTCGTCGAGCGCGTGATCGCACACGATCCGGCGTACGTGGTCGACGCGTACGCCGGCACCGGCCTCACCGCGCTCGCCCTCGCCTCGGCCGAGCGCCGCGTCACCGCCATCGAGCTCGACCCGGACGCCTCGGCGTGGTGTGCGGCGCAGCTGCCTAACGGATCGCGCGCCGTCGCGGCGGCGGTCGAGGACGCGCTCCCCGCCGCGCTCCCCGCGGACGTCGTCGTGCTCAACCCACCGCGCGCCGGCGTCGACGGCCGCGTCACCGCGGCGCTCGAGGCCGCGCGTGCGTTGACGCGCGCGATCGTCTATGTGAGCTGCGACCCGGCCACGCTCGCGCGCGATGTGGCGCGCCTGCCGGGCTGGCGCGTCGCGTCGCTCGAGTCGTTCGACATGTTCCCGCAAACGGCGCACGTCGAGACCGTGTGCGAGCTCGTCCCGGAGGCCTGAGTGAAATACATCGTCGCCACGGGCGAGCGGCGCATCACCGTGGAGGTCGAAGCGGATGCCGTCACCGTCACCGGCAAACGCATCCCCGCCGCGTTGGTCGACATCGAGGGCACGCCGGTGCGCATGGTGACGATTGGCGACACCGTGCACCGCGTGGTCGTGCGCCGCCGCGAATCGAAGGGCCACTACGTGCTCTGGATCGACGGCTACACCTACGATGTGGAAGCGCTCGACGAGCGCACGCGAACCATCCGCGATCTCACGGCGGAAGCCGCGGGCCCAACGGGACCGAAACCGCTCGCGGCGCCGATGCCGGGGCTCATTGTGCGCGTGCTCGTGTCGCCCGGCGACGACGTGCGGGAGGGGCAGGGCCTCGTCGTCATGGAAGCGATGAAGATGGAGAACGAGCTCCGCTCGACGGGCGCGGGCCGGGTGAAGCGGGTCGCGGTGACGCCTGGCGCGGCGGTCGAAAAGGGCGCGATCCTGATCGAGCTGGACTGAGCGCAGCCTGCTACAGGGTTGACCACGCAGTGCAATTGCAATACATTGCATTGCATGAGAGACGACCAGCTGACCCTGCGCCTGCCCCACGAGCTGTTGCACGACATCGACCGTCGCGCGCGCGCGCTCGGCGTGCCGAAGGCCCAGGTCGTTCGCGAGGCGCTGGCGGCCTACCTGGCGGCGCCCCCCGAGCCGGATCCGTCGGCGGCAGTGCAGGCGGTGTCCGCGCTCATTGGCTCGCTCGCGCTCGACCCCGAGGCGATCGAACGCGACGCGATCGCCGAGCGCGTCCGGCGCCACAACTGGCGCGCCTAGCCGTCCCGGCGTGAGCCCGGTCGAACGCGACGTCCTGCTCGACACCGGCCCGCTGGTGGCGATACTCGACCGGCGCGACCAATGGCACGCCGAGTGCGCGGCCGAGCTCCCATCAGTCATTCGGCGCTGCCTAACGGTAGAGGCGGTCGTGACGGAGGCCTGTCATCTGGTCGCCCGTGGCGGCGGCCCGGCGCACGCGCCGCTCGATTTTCTGCTCGCGGCCGGCATTCCGATCGTCGGCCTCGAGACAGGCGGCCAGCGGCGCGCCTCGTCACTGATGCGCCAATACCGGCGAACGCCCATGGACTTCGCTGATGCCTGCCTCGTCGCGCTCTCCGAGGCCTTGCTGATCACCACAGCATTCACCACGGACCAGAAGGGCTTCCGCGCCTATCGACCTCCGCGCGGCAAGCGATACACACTTCTTCCCCCACCCTCGAAA
>DASYXE010000451.1:0-7125 GCA_035935375.1 Gemmatimonadaceae bacterium
AACCCCTCTTTGCACCGTGAAAGGGTGCCGTCCTAGCCGATAGACGAACGGGCCTTCCCAAGCATCCTGTCAGTACCGGTAGTAGCGGTAACGGGATTCGAACCCGTGTTTGAGCCTTGAGAGGGCTCCGTCCTAGTCCCCTAGACGATACCGCCGCACTTCCTGTCCATCTGACCCAAGTTGCCGCGAGCAGGCCAGGAGGGACTCGAACCCCCAACCGCCGGTTTTGGAGACCGGTGCTCTACCAATTGAGCTACTGACCTACACCGTGCTTCCTCACTCCGGCGCTCCGCGCCTTCGCGTCGGAATTCCGCATCCAACCTATCGCTTCCTCACTCCGGCGCTCCGCGCCTTCGCTCGGAATTCCGCATCCAACCTTGCTGGAGGGTGGCTGAAGGGAATTGAACCCTCAACCCCCGGAGC
Organism: Gemmatimonadaceae bacterium; assembly: GCA_035935375.1. Lineage (GTDB taxonomy): Bacteria > Gemmatimonadota > Gemmatimonadetes > Gemmatimonadales > Gemmatimonadaceae > JADGGM01. Next base: position 424 of record DASYXE010000451.1, read on the forward strand.
CACAGTCCGGTGCTCTAACCAATTGAGCTACGGTCACCATGACGCCGAACGTCGCCCGACGACGAGGGCGACTCCGGCGCGATGCAAATGTTAACGGTGCACGAGGGGTGAATCAACGCCTCGTCACACTCACTTCGCGCGATCGATGTACTCGCCCGTGTTCGGATTCACACGGATGCGAATCCCCGACGGAATGAACTCCGGGATGTTCACCGACACGCCGTTCTCGAGCTTCGCTTGCTTGAACGATGACGTCTTTGTCGCCGACTTCATCACCGGCGCCGTCTCGACGATCTCGAGCTCCACCGAATTGGGCAGTTCAATCCCGATCGGCTTCCCCTGATAGTACTCGGCCACAATCTTCATGCCCGGCTGCATCCACTGCGCCGCGTCACCGAGCATCTCGTCGTCCATCTCGAGTTGGTCGTAGTTCTCGGTGTTCATGAAGTGGTACGTGTTGCCGCCCTGGTACAGGAACTCCAGGTCGTGCGTCTCGAGCGACGCCTTTTCGATCGTGTCGGCGGCCCGAAAGCGGTGCTCGAAATTCGACCCCGTGCGCAGATTCTTCATCTTCGTCTGCACCATCGCGCGGAGATTGCCCGGCGTATGGTGCCGGAAGTCCATCACGCGACACGGGTCGCCCTCGAAGACGATGACCATTCCGCGACGGATCTGCGTTGCCGGCATTGCCATAAGACTCGACCTGAGAATCGTGGTGACAAATCAAAAGTCGGCTCGGCGAGCTTGTCCGGGCCGACCCGCGATCACGCGAACGTGCGAAAACCGCGTAAAATCAGCTAGCCTTTAAGCTTAGCTGACCGAAACGAGTCGGTCAAGCCGACTCGCTATCCACCCTGTTTTGCGCCCAACAACGGCGCCAACGTTCGCCACACGGTCTCGCCCACGATGCGCTCCCCACGCGGGTTCGGATGGATTCCATCCGCCTGGTTCAGCGAATCGACGCCGCCCACACCCACAAGCAGAAACGGCAGCAGCACCGCGTCATTCTTCTTCGCGATCTCGGGATAGATGCGCCGGAACGCCGAGGTGTAACGGGCGCCCAGGTTCGGCGGCGCCTCCATGCCGACGACTACGATGCGGGCCTGGGGATGCGTGGCACGCACCGTGTCGATGATGTGCTGCACGTTCGAACGCAGCGAATCGACGTCGAGCGCGCGGAGACCATCGTTCGCGCCGACCTCGAGCACCACGATGTCCGCCGGTTGTCGCATCACCCATCCGATGCGGCGCAGCGCACCGGCCGACGTCTCCCCGCTGACGCCTGCGTTGACCACGTCGTAGCTTAGTCCGAGGGAGTCGATGCGCCGCTGGATGAGCGAGGTGAAGCTCGAATCGGGGTCGAGTCCGAAGCCGGCGGTGAGACTTGTTCCCACAAAAACGATTGTGCGCTTGTCGCTGCGAGGGGTGGACACGGCGGCGCCGCCCGCGGCGTGCGCTGCCGTGTCCACCGCCACGCTGCGCGTGCCGTCGCCGCCGGTGCCGCCGCCGCATCCCGCGGCGGCCGCACCGGCGGCGAACGCGACCAGGCTCCACCTCCAATCCGCTCTCATGCTCGTCGTTAGGCAGCTCACCAAATCGTACCCGAGCGGCGGACGCACCCTCACGGTGCTCCGCGACGTCTCCTTCACCATTCCCGACGGCGCATTCGTCGCAATCGTCGGACCGTCGGGCAGCGGCAAAACGACGCTGCTCGGCCTGCTCGCCGGCCTCGACACGCCCACCGCCGGATCCGTCCTCCTCGACGGCGCCGAGCTCGGCACGCTGTCCGAAGACGCGCGCGCCAGGCTCCGTGGTGAGAAAGTTGGATTCGTGTTCCAGAGCTTTCAACTGATTCCGACGCTCACCGCCGCCGAAAACATCGCGGTCCCACTCGAGCTGCGCGGCGTGCGCCACGCCGGCTCGCGCGCACGGACGCTGCTCGATCGGATCGGCCTCGCCGATCGCGCCGACCATTTGCCGGCGCAGCTCTCGGGCGGCGAGCAGCAACGCGTTGCGCTCGCGCGCGCCTTCGCCAACGCACCGCGCGTCCTCTTCGCCGACGAGCCGACCGGCAATCTCGATTCGGCCACGGGAGACCGCATCATCCAATTGCTCGAGGAGCTCAACCGCGAATCGGGCACGACGATCGTGTTGGTCACGCACGACACGGCACTCGCGTCGCGCGCCAGGCGGATCATCCAACTGAGCGACGGCGCTGTCGTCGACGACCGGGAGCTCGCCGCGTGAGCGCTCGCTGGCGCGACCTCGCGCGACTCGCCTGGCGCGACAGCCGGACCGCGCGCAGCCGGCTCCTGCTCTATATGTCGGCCATCTCGCTCGGCGTCGCCGCGCTCGTGGCGATCGATTCGTATTCGGCCAACGTGGTGCGCTCGATCCGCGACCAGTCGCGCGAATTGTTAGGCGGCGACCTGTCGCTGTCGTCGCGGACGGCGTTCCCACCGTCGGTCGATTCGCTGCTGGATACGCTCCGGCGCGGCGGCATCCCGGTGGGCCGCAGCATCACGTTCACCTCGATGGCGCTCGTGCCGCACGCGCCGGCGCCCCGGCTCGTCCAGGTCAATGCGGTCGGCCCGGAGGTCCCGTTCTACGGCACCATCGAGACCGATCCTCCGGGCCGCTACGCCCAGCTCCAACAGGGACACACCGTCCTCGTCGACGGCTCCCTCCTCGTCGAGCTCGACGCAAAGTTAGGCGACACGCTGTCGTTGGGTTCGGCTCGCTTCGCCATTAGCGGGACGCTGCGCAACGTGCCCGGCGACATCGGGATCGCGTCGTCGCTCGGACCGCGCGTGTACATCGCCGAGCGGTGGGTGCCCGAGACCAAACTGCTCGTGTTCGGGAGTCGAGCGGAGTACGCCGCGTTGCTCAAGCTCCCGGCCGGCACGGATCCCAAGACCGTCGTCGATCGACACGCGGCGACCCTCGATTCGGCGCACGTCCGCACGCGCACCGTGCAGGATACCGAGCGCTCGCTCACGTACGACATCCAGCAACTGGACCGGTTCCTGGGGGTCGTGGCGCTCGTCGCCCTGTTGTTAGGCGGCGTGGGGGTCGCCAGCGCGATCCGCGCCTACGTCGAGGAGAAGCGCGACCCGATCGCCGTGCTGCGCGTGTTGGGCGCGACCTCGCGACAGGTGCTGGCCGTGTTTCTGCTGGAGACCGGCGCGCTGGGCCTCGCGGGCGCGGCGGTCGGTGCCATCCTCGGCGTGGCGGCGCAGATGGCGCTGCCGCACGTGGCGGCCGGCGTCGTGCCGGTGACGGTCGTGCCGCGCCTCGAACCGCGCGCGATCGGCACCGGCATCGCGATCGGCGTGTGGGTCGCGGTGATTTTCGCCTTACTGCCGATCTTGGGCGTACGGCGGATCTCGCCGCTCGAGGCCATCCGGCACGATGCCACGCGTGCGCCGGTGCGCCGGCTGCTGTCCGACTGGCCGCGCCTGCTCGCGTTCATCGCGCTCGCCGCGAGCGTGGTGCTCATCGCCATCGGCCGTGCGGGCAGCGTGCGGCGGGGCATCGCCATGAGCGGCGGCGTCGGCGCCGCGCTGGTGCTGCTCGCCATCGCCGCCGCCGTCGTCGCGCGCCTCACGCGGCGCCTGCTCAAGGAGCACTGGCCATTCGTCGTGCGACAGGGGTTGGCGAACCTCTATCGCCCGGCGAACCAGACCCGCGCCGTGATGCTCGCGCTCGGATTCGGCGCGTTTCTCATGAGCACGTTGTATCTGGTCCAACGCAATCTGCTCGCGCGCCTAACGGCCAGCGCGGTCGAGACGCGCGCCAATCTCGCCTTCTTCGATGTCCAGTCGGACCAGGTGCACAGCGTGGACTCGCTCATCCGCGCGGTGCGGGCGCCGGTCTTGCAGCGGGTCCCGATCGTGCCGATGCGCATCGCCGCCATCGGCGGTCGCCGCGTCTCCGACGCCGTGCGCGATCCGCGCCGCGCGTCGTGGGCGCTCCGGCGCGAGTATCGGTCGAGCTATCGCGACACGCTCATCGCGTCCGAGAAGCTCGTCGCGGGCACCTGGTTCGATGCCGCGGACACGGCGTCGCGCACCGGCCCCTGGGCCGTCTCGCTGGATGCCGACCTCGCCTCGGAGCTGGACGTTGCGGTAGGCGACACGATCACCTGGGATGTGCAGGGTGTACGCATCGCGACGATCGTGAAGAACCTGCGCCAGGTGACCTGGGCGCGATTCGAGCCCAACTTCTTCGTGATCTTCGCGCCGCGTGCGCTCGCCGACGCACCGCAGACGACCGTGTTCCTCACGCGTGTGCTGGATCCTGCGGCACGCGCCGCGCTGCAGCGCGCCGTCGTGGTGCACGATCCGAACGTGTCGACCATCGATCTCGCGCTCATCCAGCAGGCGATCGATGGCATCGTCGGCAAAGTGTCGATCGCCATCCGCTTCATGGCGCTGTTCAGCCTCGCGACCGGGATCCTCGTGCTGCTCAGCGCCGTCGCCGCGGCGCGCCGGCAGCGGCTGCGCGAAGGGGTGTTGCTCAAGACACTGGGCGCGACCCGCGCGCAAATCGGCCGTATCATGCTCAGCGAGTACACGGTGCTCGGCCTGCTGTCGGCGGCCACCGGTCTGATTCTGTCGTTAGGCGGCGCCTGGGCGCTGATGCACTTCCTGTTCGACTCGCCGTTCTCGCCCGCCGGACCGCCGTTGGCCGTGCTGGCGCTGATAATAGTAGCGCTCACGGCTGCCGTCGGCCTGTCGAGCAGCCGCGATGTGTTTGCCGAAACGCCGATGGCGGCGCTGCGCGAGCAATAGCCCGGTTGCCAAACTCGGCCGCGGGAGGGATGTTCCGCGGACGCGTTCATGCATCTACGAGGTCCGATGGTTCTCGCTCTCGCCGCCCAGCATTCGCTCCTCAGCCGCCTCTCGCAGGTGTGGGCGTACGTCACGCTCGGCGCGACGAGCATCTTCACCGAAGAAGCCGCCCCGGTGGTGGCCGGCTTCGCGGCGCACCAAGGGCACCTGCACGTCGTGCGCGCCGCCATGGCGTGCGCCGTCGGCAGCTGGGCCGCGGACATCGGGCTGTACATGCTGGGCCGCTGGCGCGCCCTCAAGGTGGCGGCGCGATGGCCACGACTCGACAAACCCATGTCACGGTTGTTGGGCGCGGTGCAGCGGCATCCCTGGCGTGCGTCACTTGTGGTGCGTTTCGCCTACGGCGCGCGCCTGCTCCTGCCGATCACGTGCGGTGCCGCCCGCACGAATTTCACCGCCTTCATCATCGGCAGCGGCGTGAGCGCATGGGTGTGGAGCGGCCTGTTCACCGCGGTCGGATGGATTTTCGGTTCGACCGCGGTCGTGATGATCGGCCATGTCCGCCGTCACGAGGACCGCTTCGCGGTCGCACTGGTGATCATCGTCGCGATCGTCGTGTGGATTGTCACACGGCGCAACGAGAGCCACGTACCGGAGGAGATCGACGATCCAGGGTTCGGGAGAATGCTGGAATGAGGGAAGCACGCGCGTGCGCGGTCCGGAACGCGCCGCAGAGCCGTACGCTTCCCTCCACTCAGCGCTTCCTTCAGCGCGCGACAGCGCGCGCTTCCCTCAGTGCAGCCTCTTCCTCGCGGTTGACGGTCGCCTTGCGCTCCAACTTGCCCCAGCCCACGACGCGTCCCCTGAGCGCCGCGACGAACGAGCGCACCACGACCCAGTACATCACCTGGCGATAGGCGAAGCGCTGCAGGAAGACGAGCCACGTGAGCGAGCGGTCTTCGCCCGGCTCGAGGAAGAAACCCACCACCGTCGCGATCCAGTCGACGAGCAGGAACACCGCGTAGTACGTGAGCACCTGCTCGAGGCTCGTGAGCGCGTACGTCGGTCCATGCTGCGTGCGCACCAGCCACACCGAGATGAGGCTCCAGACGAACATCAGGTCCGCGATCGGCGACACGAACGGAAAGAACAACTGGAAGATCAATACGTTGGGCATCGCCACGAGGCCTAACGAACCATAGCGCGGATCGAGGAAGACGCGCTTGTGCTTCCACAGACACTGGAGCGTGCCGAACGACCACCGGAAGCGCTGCTTGGCCAGCGCGCGCAGCGAGTCCGGCGCTTCGGTGTAGCCGATGGCTTCGTCGGCGTACGCGATGGAGTGGCCGCGGCGGCGAATCGAGAGCGTGAGGTCCTGGTCTTCGGCGAGCGTGTCCTCGCTGAACCCGCCCACTTCATCGATCAGCGACTTGCGCCAGGCACCGACCGCGCCCGGCACGACCGTGATGCAGTTGAGGAGCGAGAACGCGCGCCGATCGAGGTTCTGGCTCGTCACGTACTCCACGGCTTGCCACCGCGTCACGAGGTTCACGCGGTTGCCCACCTTCGCGTTCCCGGCCACGGCGCCCACCGCCGGATCGTGCAGCGGCTCGACGAGCTCGGCCACGGTGTTCGGCGCGAAGATGGTGTCTGCATCCAGACAGATCACGATCTCGCCGTGCGCGTGACGCAGCCCGAAGTTGAGCGCGCTCGCCTTTCCTCCGTTCGGCTTGTGCAGCAGCAAGACGCGCGGGTGGTGGCCGAACGCCGCCTGCGCCACCTCCATCGTCTGGTCGGGTGATCCGTCGTCCACCATCACCACCTCGAGCGAGCCCGGATACTCCTGCGTCACGAGACTGCGGATGGTGTTGACGATCACCTTTTCTTCGTTGTAAGCCGGCACGATCAC
>DASYXE010000452.1:0-2873 GCA_035935375.1 Gemmatimonadaceae bacterium
GGACATCAGTTGCCTCTGGATGGAGCGTGCCGAATCGCGCGGGCGCGCGCATGGCACTCGCGTCATACAGACCATTGATGTTGTTCCATCCCTCAGGCGGCGTCGCCGCCGCTTCCCCCAGCGCAGCGCTTCCCCAAGCGAGCGCCAGCGAGCGCTTCCCCATTCCCCTTCACTTCTATCAGAATCTCACGCCATTCATTAGTCGGCGCGCAACGCCTCCGCCGGGCTCGTTCGTCCGGCGCGCGCCGCCGGCACCAGCGCCGCGGCGACACCGGCCGCCAGCAGCGCGCCGGCGGCCGCGCCGAGACTCAGCGGGTCGGCCGCGCCTAACCCGTAGAGAAACCGGTGCAGCAGTCCGCTCAGCGCCAGCGCGGCGACCATCCCGATCGCCACGCCCGCGATCACGGGCGCGACGCCGCGCTCGACGACCTCGCGCAGCACCCGCGTGGGACTCGCACCCAGCGCCATCCGGACGGCGAACTCGGCGCGGCGCCGCGACACGGCGTACGAGACCACGCCGTACACGCCGATCGTGCCTAACACGAGCGCGATGGCCGCGAACACCGTGAGGAAGAACCGCAGCCGCAACGGTTCGGCGAGCGCCCCGGCGACGACATCATCCATCGTTGCGATGCGCGCGACCGCGACGCGCGGATCGATCTCCGCGATCGCCCGGCGCACGGCCGGCATCAGCGCCGCGGGCGGCATCGACGATCGCACGACCAGCACGCCGCCCGAAATCGACGCTTGCTGCGCGAGCGGCACGAACATGACGAACGGTATTTCGCCGGTCACGCTCGTCAGCCGCGCCTCATGCGTGACGCCCACGACCTCGAGCGGCACGATCGTCCCCGACCACCCCGAGTAGATGTGCTTGCCGAGCGCGCTCTGACCCGGCCACATGCGCCGCGCGAACGATTCGCTGATCACCGTCACCGGCAAGCCGCCCATCACATCGGTCGAGTCGATGCCTCGCCCGTCGCGCACGCGCAGTCCCATCGCCGCGAAATACGCCGGCGTCACGGTGCGGTAGAGGCTGTTGGGCCTATTGGCTCCGTCGAGGTCAGGACGGCCCTCGATACCCACCGGGCCCTGATAGCCGCCGTCGCGCACCGGCAGCCGGTTCGTTAGGCCGGCGGCGCGCACGCCGGGCAGCGCCGAGACGCGCGCGAGCACCTGGTCGAAAAACTGTCGTTGCGCGTCGGTCGACATGTTGTCGCTGGTCACCAGCGTGTAGGTCGACACGCCGTGCGGGTCGAAGCCCATGTTCACCGCCCGCAGGTTGTCGACCGACCGAATGAGCAGCGTCGCGCCCAACACGAGCAGCACGGCGAAGGCCACTTGCGACACGATGATCGCGCCGTGCACGCGGCGCGTGCCCCGGCGCAGGCCTTCCTCGCTGCGTTCCCGATTCACCGCCCCGCCGCCGCGCACCAGATCGCGAATCGGCGCCGCCGATCCGGCGAGCGCAATTGCCAGCGCCAGCACGAACGCCGACGCGAACGTCGCCCACCCGATCGACACCGTCGCGCCGAATCCGTTGCCGAGCGGCAGCACGGCGACGAGCGCACGGAATCCGGCCGTCGCGATCGCGACGCCTAACACAGCCGCGCCGGCGGCCAGCACGAGCGATTCGGCCAGCACCTGGCGGGCCAGCCTCCACTGCCCGGCGCCGAGCGCGGTGCGCACGGCCATCTCGGACGAGCGATCGCTGGTCCGCGCGAGAATGAGCGCGGCGGCATTGGCGCACGCGATGCCGAGCAGCAGCGCGGCGGCCGCGAGCAAGAGCATGAGCGGATCACGCACATCGCCGAGCAGGTACGTCCGGATCCCAAGCGCGTAGGGGTTCTTGGTCTTGTCCCACGCCGCCGGATACGTGAACCGGCTGCCTAACGCTCGGGCGATGCGGCGGATGTCGCTCGCGACGAGCACGGGGCGCACGCCGGGAGCGGTACGGCCCAACAGCGTGAGGTATCCATTGAAGTACGATGGACTCTTCGGGTCGAGCGCCAGCGGGCGCCAGGCCCGAATGTCGGGCGTCGGGAAAAAGAATCCCTTGGGCATCACCCCGACCACGGTGACCGGCACGTCGCCCACGATGATCCGCCGTCCGATGACGCGAGGATCGCCGCCCAGATCCTCGCGCCACATGCCGTAGCTGATGACGATGACCGGCGCCGCGCCGGGGCGATCTTCGGTCGCGTCGAACGGGCGCCCGATGAGCGGGCGCGTCCCGAGGACGTCGAACAAGGTCGACGTGGCTACGACGAACGGCAGCAATCGTGCGCCGCCGGGGTCGGCTGCGTTAGACCGGTACGGATCGTCGTTGGTCGAAAACGCCGCGAGATGGCGAAACACGCCGGCGCGGTCGCGCAGGAAGTCGTACTCTTCACCGCGCCAATCGTAGTCGCTCCAGAAGACGTGGACCTGATCGGCGTGCGCGTACGGCAAGGGTCTGAGCAAGAGATCGCTCACCACGCTGAACAGCGCCACCGTCGCCCCGATGCCGAGTCCTAACGTGAGAATCACGATGGCGGTGTATCCGGCTCGGCGGCGCATCTGGCGCAAGGCGTGGCGCACGTCGGCAACAAACTCGTCGGCCAGCGAGACGCCCCACGCGTCCCGCACGCGTTCCGCCTCTCGCCGCATGCTGCCGAGTTGTCGCTGCGCCACGCGCTCAGCCTCGGCCGGCGCGAGGCCCTGCGACCGGAGCGCCGCCGCGTCCATGTCGAGATGGAATCGCAACTCTTCGTCGAGCTCGCGTTGGGCGCGGCGGTCGAGGAGCGCGCGAATGCGGAAGAGTGCGTCGGCGAGAATGTGACGCATGATGGCCCCCCTATCGCGTGGCGAGGATGAGGGCGACGCCGCCGGCG
>DASYXE010000453.1:0-4217 GCA_035935375.1 Gemmatimonadaceae bacterium
AGATCTCGGTCTCGAGCGACATGGCCTCGACATCCGCGCCCTCGATGGGATGGCCGGTCGGATCGGTGACGGTTCCCGTTAGGATGTCGGTGGTCGTTCCCACCTGCGCGGCGGCGCCCGTCGCGCTGGCTACCAAGGCGACAGCGAAGAGCGCCACGGCGAGCGTCGCCGGTCGGCACCGGAAGGTCGTGCACCCAGGGTGGAAGGTCGTCACGATGGGTCAGGTGTCGGGTTGCGGGGGCCAATGCGGGCGCGAGTGCCCGTGAGCGTGAAGTAGTACCCGGGTCTTTTCGGGCGCGTTGGGTGAGTGGTCAATTCTGATGGTGATAAGTCGCCCAGGCGGAATGACAATCCAGCGGTGTTCTGCTACCGTTCAGCGCGCTCTTCCTTCATGTTCGGCGACGTCATGGCCTTTCGATTGACGAACAAGCGATTCCTGCATGGCGCGCTGACCTTGGGCATGGTGGCGCTGCTCGTGTATTACGCGCGAACCGTGCATTGGGATGCGGCTTGGCACGCGATCCGGTCGGCATCGCCTTGGCTGTTGTTTCTTGCCGCACTCGCCAATCTCGCTACGGTTGGGTCGAAGGCCCTGGTGTGGTGGATCTTCTTGAGGCCTGTCGGTGCGCCGTCGCTCGGCCTGGCGATGCGCGCAACGGTGGCCGGCGCCGGCATCAACAATCTGCTCATCGCGAATAGCGGCGAAGCGGCGCGCGCGGTGTTGGTGACGCGGAGCTCCGAAGCGTCGGGCACGGGCGTCGTGGCGGCGCTCGCACTGGAGCGGCTCTTCGATTTCATCGGCTATGTGCTCGTGCTGATCGGCGCTGCGTTTTTGCTGCCGCTCCCGGAAAGTGTGGCGCGGTGGCGGCCCGGGGCGGTCGCCATGCTCGGTGCGATCGTCGTGGTGCTCATCGCGCTGCTCGCGCACGCACCGCATCCACCGCCGCCGGGCCAAGAGATCAAGGGCTTCGTGGCGCGCACGCGTGCGGGGTTCGAGCGGTTCATCGAGCGGCTGGCGCACATCGTCACGCTGCGGCGCATGGGCGCCGCCCTCGTGCTCACGGTCGTGAACTGGGGGACGCAGATCGTGTCGTACCATCTCACGGCGGTGGCGGCGCACTTTCCCATTTCGGTGGCCGGGAGCATTACGGCGATGCTCCTGGTGAACGTCGGATTCCTCGCGCGGGCGACGCCGGGGAACGTAGGCTTCTTTCAATTCGTCTACGCGGCCACGGCGGGAGCGATGGGATTGTCGAAGGACGCGGCCGTCGGGGTCGCGCTGTTGTTGCAGGTGGTGCAGAACGTGCCGGTGACTGTGTTAGGCGCGGCGTTGGCACCAGACCTGATGATGGCGGCGCGGAAGAAGAAGGCGCCCCACTCGCAGGCGCCCGCCGACGGCGCCGAGGGCAGTGCGATGTGACGCTCGCGTGGTGGGTCGTTCAAGACAACTGCTTGATAGGATAACAAAAGGGAAACCAAGGATAACGAAAGTGATCGTTCTGCTCGGGGGGAAGCACGTCGCCTAACGGGTTGAGATTTGTTCTTTTTGTTAACAAAAGAAACCTGACTTCCCATTGCGCTACTGCCGCTCCTTCCCGCGCAGAACGATCACTTTCGTTATCCTTTGTTCCCCTTTTGTTATCCTGTCAAGCAGTTGTTGGCAGAGCCCTGCCCGATGTAAGAACGGCGCGTCTTTGCAGACGCGCCGTCCCACATCACCAGTTGCTACACCAACTCACAGCGTCACTGCATCGTCGAGGCCGTGGTCGCCGTCGAGTCACCCTTGCTCTCGATGACGAACACCACGCGGCGGTTCTTCTCGGCGCCCGGCGCATCCTTCTCGGCGCCCGGTACGACGAGGCGCGTCTTGCCGTAGCCGACGGTGTTGACCTGGTCCGTTAGGCCCTGCGACGCGAGGTACGCCTTGACCGATTCGGCGCGACGCTCGGAGAGCTTCACGTTGTAGCGCTGCGAACCGGCGGGATCCGCAAATCCCTCGACCGTGATCGTCGAGCCGGGATAGTACTTCTGGGCGATCTTGGCGAACCGATCGAGCGCATCGTGATCTTCGTCACGCACGGTGGCATCATCGAAGGCGAAGTGCACGGGCAGTGCAAACTGGAGCCCGCTCTCGAGCGCCGTGATCTTCGCGCCGAACTCGGTGCGCAGGCTGTCGAGATCCTTCCGCAACGAGGCCACGTCCGTGGAGAGCGAGCTGTCGGCCGCCATGCGTGCCGTCCGCTCGTTCGAGACCGACGAGTCAGTGTAGGCCTTCTGCGCCGCGAGGCCCGTCGCCAGATTCTCTCTGACGAAGCCCTTCGAGGCACAAGCGGCCATCACTGGTGCGACTAGCGCTACTACCGCGATGGTCTTGAGCTGGTGTTTCATAGTGTGCTCCGGTTTATTCCACTCGAGTGAGGTGTACTGGGACATGTGCTGTTCATGCTAAAAATGTGCCCCGCGAAACGCGTGTGATTTGAGTCACTCGGGTAAAAAAACTCCTTCCGTAGGGCAGAACGAGCCGCGTCGTGAATGAGAATTCTTCAATGCGGACCCTTCTGCAACCATTCGCCGCCGTCGACGACCATGATGGCGCCGGTGATCCAGTCCCCGGCAGGCGATGCGAGGAACGCCACCATGTTCGCGATGTCGCGGGGCGATCCCATTCGGGCCAATGGTATCGAGCGGCGCGCGTACTCCTCCATGGCACGGTCGGCTGAAAACACATCCTGCACCGCACCGGGCGGCGCGGAGAAGGCCTTTTTGACGCCTTCGGTGGGAATTGGCCCTGGGGCAACCGCGTTGACCCGGATCCCGTGCCGAGCCCATTCGAGCGCGAGCGTGCGCGTCAGGGCATCGATACCGGCTTTCGCGGCGGTTGCGTGCGCCATGAGGGGCCACCCGCGATAGTGGAGCGTCATGGAGACGTTGACGATGCGGCCGCCTCCCTGATCGCGCATCACGGGCATCACGGCCTGTGAACAGAAGAATGTTCCCGACAGGTCGATCTCGATCACCGAACGCCAGGCATTGGCGCTCATCGATTCCGACGGGACGTAGAAGTTTCCGGCGGCGTTGTTGACGAGCACATCGATACGGCCAAACCGATCGGCGACGGACCGAATGGCCGCTTTGACGCCATCGGCGTCGCGGACGTCGAGCGTGAGCGAATCCGCCTTACGGCCGGCCGCGCGCAACTGTTCCACTGCCGGCTCGAGGTGCGCCTGGTTTCGACTGGCGACAACCACCGTGGCGCCGAGCTCGGCGAGCAGTTGGGCGATGCCGAAGCCGATGCCCGTTCCACCGCCCGTGACGAGCGCGATTCGACCGTCGAACAGACCCGAGCGAAAAACGGTCGCCTGATCCGGCCGTGTGGTCATGCCGTGGGCTGGTCTGACGGGAGGTGCGGAAACGTGTCGGCGATGAGCGTGGCGACGCTCTCGGAGACCTCGGAGCCGTCGAGCGTCAGCTCGAGCTGCGGTGGTCCATAGAGGGCGGTGTCGACGAAGAATTTGCGATGATGCCGGCTGGAGCCGGTGTCTCGGATGGCCTGGATGTGGATCGCCGTGGCGTATCCGCAATTGCGCTCCCAGAAGTAGGCCGGGTGTCGCTTGGCGAGATACGCCATGAGGCGGTCGCGGGTCACCTTGGCGATGATCGACGCGCACGCGATGCTGTAGCACTTGTCGTCGCCGTCGACGATGGCGGTGTGCTCGATGCCTAACGAGCGGATGGGGCGGCCGTCGATGAGCACGCGGTCCGGTTGGGCGGAGAGGCGGCGGAGCGCGCGGCGCATGGCCAGCGCGGACGCGTGGTAGATGTTGAGGCGCTCGATCTCGAGCACCGACGCCGCGCCTAACGCATAGGCGACGGCGCGCTGGGCAATGCGGACGGCGAGGTGCCGGCGCCTGGCGGCCGGGAGCATCTTGGAGTCGTCGACGCCCGGGAGCGCGCGCGCGTCGGGCGGCATGATGACGGCGCAGGCGACGACGGGACCGGCGAGGCACCCGCGTCCGACTTCATCGACGCCGGCAATGAGGGACGCGCCTTGGCGGCGCATGTCCCGTTCGATGGTGGTCCAGCGTAGGCGGTGTACGCCGGCGCGCCGAGCCGAGTCCGCGCCGCGCTGTCCGCCCATCGGTGTTACTCCTCGGCGGATTGTCCGAGGTGCGTCTTCCGCTCGCGGATGCGGCCTTGCTTGCCGCTCGCGTTGCGCA
>DASYXE010000454.1:0-5647 GCA_035935375.1 Gemmatimonadaceae bacterium
GCCAAGGTACGACTGCGTTCCGGTCCGCGCGTCATCGGAACTATGCAATAGGTGCATTTGTAATCGCAGCCGCGCTGCACCGGGATCCACGCCCGCACGCCATCGAAGCGACGAGCATGGAAGTCCTCGTAGTGCTCCTCGAGATCGAACGTGACGTTGGCGACGCGCTCCCCGCGCCGTGCGCCTTCGATGAGTGCCGGCAGCGCGCGATACCCATCGGGGCCGACGACGAGCTGCACATGGCGCGCGCGTTCGAGCAACGCCGGTCCCAACCGTTGCGCCATGCAGCCGGTCACGCCGAGCACGGTGTCGCGGCCCATGAAGCGCTTGAGCTCACCCAACCGGCCGATCACGCGCTGTTCCGCGTGGTCGCGGATGGCGCACGTGTTGACGAGGATGACGTCCGCGCCGTCGGGTCCGCCCACGGGCGTATAGCCGACCTCCTCGAGATGCCCGTACATGAGCTCGGAATCGCTCACGTTCATCTGGCACCCGTAGGTCTCGATGTAGACGGTGGGGCGGCGTTCGACAGTCATCGCAACAGCATACTCCTGAAATTGGGCTACCCGCCGTGCAGGGCTTCTACGCTCATGAATAACACGGATACGAGCGCAAACGACGGATAACAGCAGATCGAGCAACGGCACGCTCAAGAGCGTTGTTCTTGTTGCCCGTAGTTTCATTCATGGGCGTAGAAGCCAGCCACTACAACTTAGCGCTCACGGGCATGCGCGAACAATACGCCGTCTTCGAGCGTGAGCCGCATGCACTTGCGGGTGCCACGGGACAGCGCATCGTCGGCCGGGATGACCGACAAGTAGTCCTCCGTAAGGCCATTGCGATGCGCACGATCGCCGATCACGATCACGTCGGCGTAGCCGCCGGCGCGGCGCTCTCGATAGGCGGCGGCGAGTCGTTCGCCCTCGGCGCGCAGCTCGAGCGCCCGTCGGGTCGCATCGGCGCTCGAGACGGCTGCGCCGATCCGTTGGGCAGCCGTTCCCGGCCTCGGCGAAAACGGGAAAACGTGGAGCCCGGTGAACGGGAGCGACGACACCAGCGACATCGTGGCGCGGTGATCATCCTCGCTCTCGCCCGGGAAGCCGGCAATGATATCGGCGCCGAGCCCGAACACCGATGCGTCGCCGACGATGCGCTCGATCGCGCGAGCGTACGTCATAGCCGTGTACCAGTGGCGGCCCATGCGGCGCAGCACGTTGTCGGATCCCGACTGCAAGGGTGCGTGAAGGTACGGAACGAGTCCGCCATCGTGCGATGTGAGGCGCTCGCGCAGGCGGTCGTCGACCTCGGTGGCCTCGACCGACGACAAGCGAAATCGGGCGCGGGGCGCAGCGTACACGAGCCGATCGACGAGGGCGCCGAGCGATGTGCCGGTGTCCGAGCCATACGAGCCGATGTGCACGCCGGTGAGCACGATCTCGGCGTGATGCTCGCCTAACTGGGCGGCTTCGGCGACGAGGTCGTCCACCGCGCGCGACCGGTTGGCGCCGCGCGCGAGCGTGGTGGCGCAGAAGGTACAGTGTTCGTCGCATCCATCCTGGATGCGGAGCAGCGCGCGCGTGCCCGTTTGCCGGGCGGGGCGCGCGTCCGGCGCCGCGATGCCTAACGCTGCGGCGGCCTCGGCGCCGCCGGCGCCGGCGATCACGCGCGCAACGTTGGGCAGCGCCGCGATGCCGGCGGGATCGCGGGCCGCCGCGCACCCCATCACCACCGTCGCGATGCCCGGCCGCCTGCGCGCCGCGCGCCGAACCGCGTGCCGCAGGTCGGCCTCCGCCGCCGCCGTCACCGCACAGCTGTTGAACACCGCCGCATCCGCCTCCGCGACGTCGGTCACGAGCTCGGCCCCGCCGCCCTCGAGCAGCGCGCGCACCACCTCGCTGTCGTACTGATTCGCCCGGCAGCCGAAGGTCTGCAGATAGACTTTCACGGTCGCCGCCTAACTGACTCGACCCGCGGGCGGCACCGTCGCGCCCGACGGCGCCGTCACGCTCGACGCGGGCACGTGCGTGCGCGGGGGCACGCACGGCAGCACGATGTGGAACTGGCTGCCCCGACCCTCCGCGCTCTGCACCCAGATCCGCCCGCCGTGCGCCTCCACGGCCATCTTGCAGAAGGTGAGGCCGAGCCCCGAGCTGCGCACGCGCGGCGTCTCCGGACGCTTCACCCGCTCGAATCGCAGGAAGATGATCTCGTGATACTCCGGCGGAATGCCGGGTCCATCGTCGGCCACGGTGAACAACACGCCGCCCGACGTGTCCCGCCGCCCCGTGAGCGAAATCGACACGCCGCGCGCGCTGTGCGTGAGCGCGTTCTGGATCAGGTTGCCGAACACGCGCCGCAACAATCCGAGATCGCCCTGGAACACGGGCGCTTCGTCGCTCGTGTCGACCGACACCCGCGCGCCGTCCTGGCGAAACCGCATCGCCCACTCGTCCGATACGGACACCAGAAACGCGCGCGGCGCGATGGGCTGCAATTCCAGCGACACCGCGGCTTCCTCGAGCCGCGCCACTTCCAGCAAGTCCTCGATGAGCGCCAGCAGGTCTTCGGCCTTCCCTTCCGCGTCGCCTAACGCTCGACGCATCTCGGGAGAATACGCGCCGAAGTCGCCGTCGAGCGCCATCTCGAGGGAGGCCAGCACCGACGTCAGCGGCGTCTTGAGATCGTGCACGATCATCTTCATGAGATCGTCGCGCAGCTTCTGCAGCTCGCGCAGCTTGCGGTAGCTCTGCTCGAGCGCGTCGGTCGCGAACTTCAAGCGCAAGAGCGAGCGCACGCGCGCGCCCAACACCTGCCGGTTGTGCGGCTTGGTGAGGAAGTCGTCGCCGCCGGCTTCGATGGCCTTGACGCGGTCGGTGGTGTCGTTGAGCGCAGTGACGAAGATGACGGGGATGCGCGCCGTGCGCGGATCGCGCTTGAGCCGGCGGCACACCTCGAATCCGGTCGCGCGGTCGTCGCAGCCTAACGAGCCCGCCGGCATCGAGACGTCGAGGATGCAGAGATCGGGGTGCCCGTCGAAGCACGCCGCGAGCGCCGACGGGCCGTCCACGGTTCCGAGCACCCGGTAGCCGAGTGCCGTGAGCTGGTCGGACAACAACTCGACGTTGGCGGGCACGTCGTCCGCTACCACGATGAGCGGCGCCTGGGTGGCGGCCTCGGTCACGGCGTCAACCGCTCAGGGGCGCACCATGAAGCCGAACTCCGCGGTCCAGGCATGCTCGCTCACGCCGGGCAAGCCGGTGCGGCTCGAGCGGATGAGCGTGACGTCCACGCGCGAGCGGCCCTGCGAGAGCAGGAAGCCCAGGCCGCCGGAGTACGACGACTCGAAGATCTTGGCCGAGTCGACGAGGAACGGCAAGCCGCGGTGCTGGTAGCCGAGGCGCAGCGCGATCGGCGCGCCTAACGCAACGGGTCCCTTGAACTCGGCGCCGCCGCCGTAGGTCCACGTGTTGGTGATGAGCAAGCCCGGTTGGCCCAACCCGTTCATGCTCGACCACCCATCCCAATCCGTGTGGAAGGCGAGCACGACGCCGGGGAGTCCCGTGAAGGTGATGCCCGCGCCGGCGCGCTTGGGCGCCGTGGCGCGCGTGAGCACCGTGTCGTTGCGGAACGCGGTGAGCCGGCCGCCTAACCGTCCGGAGACGCCGATCGCGAGCTGCGATCCCGCTTCCCACATGATGCCGCCGCTCGCCCCGACGCCCGAGTACGAGAGGCGCGACGTCTGCCTGAACGTCTGGACGGTGGTGTCCTGCGACGTCCGCATGATGGTGAGGTCGTTGTCGCCGGAGAACACGTCGGCGGACACGCCCAACCAAAGCGTGTTGAACACCGCCACCGACACGCTGGGCTTCACATCGTTGATGGCACCCGACACCTTGAAGTCCTCGGTGAACTGGACGCTGTCGGCGGCAAAGTGGTCGAAGCCCGAGCGCGAGGTCTCCCACGTCCGGTCGAGCAGCGTCGACACCGACAATCCGGCCGTGACGCGGTTGCCGATGGTGATCGCGCCGCCCAAGAGCGGAAACCGGCTGGTGGTGGTGTGGTCCGACTGGCCGTTGGCGGTGACCGAGCGGAACTCGGGCGCATACTCGACGTAGAAACCGGGTCGGATCCACCCCGCGATCGACGCCGGGTTGAGCGCCGACTGCGCGTCGGTCTCCGCCGGCCCGCCGCCTAACGCCGCGGCCGCGGCACTGATCTGCCCGGGCGGATAGCCGAACCCCTGCGTGCTCAGCGTGCCCTGCGCGCGCGCGGAGCCGGCCGTCGCGAGCACGGCCGCGGCACAGAGCGCGGGGGGGATGAATCGCGTTCGCGTCACGGCAGCCCGAATCCGCTCTTGGGGACGAAACTGATCTCGATGCGCGGTCGCAGCGTGCTGTCGGCCGCGGCGTTCGAGTAGAAGAGATATTGTCGCGGCTCGACGCCCTCGCCGCTCGATTCGAGCACGATCGCACGCTGCGACCTGAGCGGCCCCTGCGTACGCCACAACGTGAAGACGCCCACCAGCGGAATGGTGTCCGGGCGCGAGACGTCCGGGTGGAAGTTGACCGTCGGCACACCGGTAATTCCTAACGCACTGGGCACCGACGCCAGCAGCGCGGCCGCCGCGATGTTCGTGACGCCCGGCGACGCCTGCACCACGGCCGGCTGCAACAGGATCGTGTCGGCCGTGTCGGCCGTCCCGAAGTCGACGTTGGCCAACTGCTGGATGATCAGGTTCGCGCGCACGATCCGGGTCGATGAGTCGATGAGCGCCGATGGCACGCTGAACCGCATGTAGATGCGGTAGCCCGGAATGCCGCCGGCCGCCAGGATGCCGGGCGCCGGCGGCGGCGTGCCCTTCAACACGAGATCATAGTCGGCCAGACTGCTGAAGGGCGGCGCGCCGGCGGTGTGCGTGTTCACGTTGCGCTGGGTGAACGCCTTGGTCGTATCCGAGAATCCAAAGTAGAAGAGCGACGCCGGCAGACCGCCATCGGAACTTCCGATTCTGAGCTGCGTCGACTTCTTGGTCTGGATGCGAATGCCTAACCGGATGCGCTTCCCCTCGCGCACATGCTCGGCGACCCAGCCCGTGTCGAGCAGGATGCTGTGCGCGCCGATCACCGAGTCGCGCGGCACGGTGCGCGTTGCCAGTGGCGGGTTGTTGAGCTGCGCGTGCACCGGCGCCGTGTCCAGATCCGCCGCATTCACGTCCACGTCGAACACCTGGAACGTCACCGAATCCGGAACGAGAATCGTGTCGCGGGTGGTGTCGGTGGGTGCGATCACCGTGAATTTCACGCCGCTCGAATCGACGCGCGTGATCGGCTTCGGCGCTGCGAGCGTGTCCGTGTCGGGCAGGATCCGGATGAGCGAATCGAACCGCAGGATCGCGGCCGTTTGCACCGAGTCGCCGCCCTGCACGTAATTGGCAATCAGCAGCTGCTGCTCTGTACCGAGGGGCGGGACGCCGACAACGTTGGTCATCGTGTCGAACGCCTGGGTGCCGGACAGGATGATGTCCTTCACCGTGAGCGTATCCGGGCACAGCGATGGACACGCTGCCCCGCCCGCAAGATTCTCCTGGCAGGCACCCATGACGGTGGCGATGCCGACGAGCAGGCCCAGGAGGACTAGTGTGTGACCC
>DASYXE010000455.1:0-2308 GCA_035935375.1 Gemmatimonadaceae bacterium
TCTCACTCGTGCTGCTCATCGTGTCGGCGCTGCTCGTCGAGAGCTTCGTGCGCATCCAGAACATGCGACCCGGTTTCAACCCAGCGGGCGCACTGACGGCAACCGTGATCCTGCCGTCCGATCCGCGCGTTGACTTCCGAGCGAATCAGCCCAGGTGGGCAGATCTCAGCACGGCCTATCTCGACCGCCTGAACGACGTCCCGGGCATCGAGGCAGCCGGAGCCGCGTCCTCGCTGCCGCTCACCGGCGCGTGGGAATCCACCACCTTCTCGATTGTCGGTCGGCCGAGCCCCGAGAGCGCGGCGAGACCCACCGCGCACTACGCCATCGCTTCGCCGAATTACTTTCGCGCGATGGGTGTCACCGTTCGCGGCCGAGCCTTCACGGACCACGACGACAGACATTCGGCGCCCGTCGCCATCGTGAGCGAAACCGCCGCCGAGCGGTACTGGCCCGGCGTGGATCCGGTGGGGCAGGAGATTCAGGTGTTCGACACGGCGGCGATTCGCATCGTGGGCGTGGCCGGAGACGTCAGGCAAGCGTCGCTCACCGACCCGATCCAGCCGATGTTCTATTTGCCGGCGGCGCAGTTCGCCTACGGAACGTTCTCTGTGGTCGTGCGTGGCCGCGGAAGCATGACTGCGCTGGCCGCTGCCACGCGTCGCGAGCTGCGCGCGGTCGCGCCGAGTGCGCCGCTCACGGATGTGAAGTCGCTCGCGGACGTATTCGACGCGTCGCTCGCCCAGCGTCGGTTCGCGATGCTGCTGGTGAGCGTCTTCGCCGCGAGCGCCGCCGCGTTAGCCACCATCGGGTTGTACAGCGTGATGGCATACAGCGTGCGCCAGCGCACGCGCGAAATTGGCATCCGGATGGCGCTCGGTGCGCGTCCGGCCGACGTGCGTCGCATGATGATCGGGCAGGGCATTGCGATGGCCCTGGCCGGTATTGGCGTTGGCGCCGCCGGCGCGATTGCGTTGAGCGGCGTGTTCCGACATCAGCTGTACGAAGTGAGTGCCGCCGACCCTGCGACCTACCTCGCCCTCGCGATCGTGGTGATCGCGATCGCGGTGGCGGCGTCGTGGGCGCCGGCGCGCCGCGCGACGCGCATCGACCCGAGCCGGTCGCTCCAAGAGAGCTAGCTCCCGGGCCGCGGCCTAACGGTGCGCGGACGCGGGCGTACGCGCTCCATGCGCCTCGAGCACGTGCACGAGCGCCTCCGCGTTGCTGATCGTCGCTTCACGCGCCGAGTAGAGCAGCGTCACGCGACCACGTTTCGCGCGCTTGGCGAGCGCCTCCAGCACCGCCTGCGCCTCCGGAGTATCGAGCTCCTCGGCATAGCGTCGCCGAAACTCCTCCCACTTCGCCGGATCGTGTCCGTACCACTGACGCAGCGCGTTGGACGGCGCGATCGTCTTCGCCCATTCGTCCAGGTGCGCCGCCGTTTTGCTCACGCCGCGCGGCCACAACCGATCAATGAGGACGCGATATCCGTCACGTTCATCGACGGGCTCATATATCCGTTTGGTCACGATCATGACGACCCTCCGTTCGTTCGTGTTCCGCTCTGGCAATCGCTACCGCACCGCACTGCTCGGACCGTGTGCACCGCCACCCGCTCGAGTCGAACGAGACGATGTGCGTTCGTTCGCCGTGTGATTCGTAGCGGTCGACGCGATACAACCGCAACATGCTCGTGACGTCCCCGTTGGACGAGCGCGCGTCGGGCGTCCACATGTGCATCACGCGAGTACAACGGACGCCGTCATCGGGCGAAACCCCGACAGGTTCGCGCACCGCCGGAGCCATATCACGGCGCGATGACATGGATCCGTGCGTGGTACATGCGTCGCGCGATGCCTTACGCACGGCGCGTGTGGCGTTGACTAACGAAGGCGTCGGAACGCCGTAAGGCGACGTAACCATCGTGTGGAGGAACAATGTTGATATTCATAATTAAGATGCATAGTCGCAACGGGTTGGGTATTTAGAGATAAAGTGCAACCTCAATGTTGATTACTGGTTAGCTTCGGCATACATTCGGGTCTTGCAAACCTATCGATTTTCGCTCTCGCTGTCAACGCAGGCGCCTCTTGCGCGCGCGGAAAACACCCGACCGCAGAGGGAATCCTTGTGGCTCGGCCAGCATAGCACGGGATAGACCCGAGCGCCGTAGCATAGCATTGCATGCCGGACTAGTTTGTTGCGCCATGACCGACGTCGTCGCGCTGGCCGCCGAGCTCATGGCCATTGAATCCGCATCGGGCGACGAGGGGCGCGCGGTCGATTTCATCGCCCGGTGGCTCGTTGC
>DASYXE010000456.1:0-12430 GCA_035935375.1 Gemmatimonadaceae bacterium
CCGGGCACGAGTGTCCCGATGACCCTGCAGCCGCTCGCCGTCGTGCTGGCGGGGATTTGCCTGGGTCCCACGGCGGGCGCGGCGAGCATGGTGTTGTATCTCGCGGCCGGCTCGTTGGGCCTTCCGGTTTTCGCGCCCGAAGGACTGCCCGGTGTGGCGCGGCTCGTGGGTCCGACCGGCGGGTACCTGCTCGCCTATCCGTTAGGCGCGTTCGCCGCGGGATGGATGGTGCGGCACCTCCCGCGCCGGTTCGCGTGGCGGGCGCTCGCCGCGGCGTGCGGCATCGCGCTCATCCACATTGGCGGCGTGGCACAGCTCGCCGTCCTCACCGGAAGCCTGAGGCGAGCCGTCGTGCTCGGGTCGTTGCCGTTCCTCGGCATGGACGCGGTGAAGGCCTTGCTCGCCGCGCTCTACTCGCCCCGCTTCTCCGATCGCGCGCCCGCTTGACGGCGCGCGATTTCTTTTATCGACCCTCGGGATCGCTCCGCGCGCCGTGGCAGTGGATCGGCTTTCTCCTCGTGGCGCTGTCGGTCAGTCTGCTGACGGCCGGACTCGCGGCGCCGGTCGCGCTGCGCGTCCTGTCGCCGTTCGCGTTGAGCTTCTGGTCGCTGCTGGTGGGGCTGGTGGTCGCGCACGTCGTGATGGTGCGCTTCGTCGACCACGGGACATGGGCGTCGATCGGTCTGGCACGGCGATCCGCGGCACCGGCACGTCTCGCCGTGGGCCTCATCGCCGGATCGTTAGGCATCCTGATGCCGACCGGCGTGCTGCTTGCCGCGCATTGGATGCGCGGCGAGCCGGCCGCCGCGCGATACTCGTGGATCCACTACGCCGCGTCGTGGATCGCGTTCTTTCTGCCCCAGTCGCTCGGCGAGGAGCTGCTGTCGCGCGGGTATCTGTTCGCGCGCACGCGCGACGCCATTGGCTGGCCGGCGGCGCTGGCGATCACGAGCGTCGGATTTGGTCTCTTGCACTACGCCAATCCCGGTGCCACGCCGCAAGCGATCGGCATCGTGATCATCGCCGGATTTTTTCTGGGCGGCATCTTGCTGCTGACCCGGAGCCTCTACGCGGCGTGGATGGCGCACTTCGCGTGGAACTGGTCGATGGCCGCGCTGCTCCATACTCCCGTGAGCGGACTGCCGGCACTGCCACCGGACTACCGCGTGGTCAGCACCGGGCCGGTGTGGCTCACGGGCGGCGCCTGGGGACCGGAGGGCGGTCTGGCCGCTGTGTTAGGCATGGCCGCCTGCATCGTCGGACTGGTCGCGTGGCGGCGCCGCTCGCCGCGCGCCGCACCCTTTGAGCGTATCGAGACATGAGCGAACGGATCGTCGTGGTTGGCGCGGGACAGATGGGCAACGGGATCGCGCACGTCGTCGCGGCGGCGGGACATCCCGTGACGATGGTCGACGTGTCGCGCGACGCGTTGGCGCGCGGACGCGCGACCATCGAGAAGAACATGGCGCGTCAGGTGCAGAAGGGCAGCGTGGACGCCGCGGCGCGGGACGCCGCGCTCGGCCGCATTACGCTGTCGGAAACGCTGGAGCCCGTGCGCGAGGCGGCCATCGTGATCGAAGCGGCCACCGAGAACGCCGAGCTCAAATTCCGCATCTTCGGCGACCTCGATGCAGCGGCGCCTAACGGAGCGATCCTCGCGTCCAACACGAGCTCCATCTCGATCACCGAGATCGCCGCCCGCACCGGACGCCCGGCGCAGGTGATCGGCATGCATTTCATGAACCCGGTCCCCGTGATGCAGTTGGTCGAAGTCATCCGCGGGCTCGCCACCTCCGACGAGACGACGACGCGCGTGCTCGACCTCGCCAAGCGCCTCGGCAAAACGCCGGTCGAGGTCAACGACTATCCGGGCTTCGTCAGCAACCGCGTCCTCATGCCGATGATCAACGAGGCCGTCTACTGCCTGATGGAAGGCGTGGGAAGCGCCGACGCGATCGACACGGTCATGAAGCTCGGCATGAACCACCCCATGGGACCGCTCGCGCTCGCCGATCTCATCGGCCTCGACACGTGCGTGTCGATTCTCGAGGTGCTGCACCGCGGTCTGGGCGACCCCAAGTACCGGCCGTGCCCGTTGCTCCGCAAGTACGTCGCGGCCGGATGGTTGGGCCGGAAGACGGGCCGCGGTTTCTTCTCTTACTGAGACGCATCATGTCCTGGGCCCTCATCCCACTCACCGAAGAGCAGCGCGGCATTCAGCAGCTCGCGCGCGACTTCGCGCACGAGGAAATCGCGCCG
Source organism: Gemmatimonadaceae bacterium (assembly GCA_035935375.1). GTDB lineage: Bacteria > Gemmatimonadota > Gemmatimonadetes > Gemmatimonadales > Gemmatimonadaceae > JADGGM01. The sequence goes on from DASYXE010000456.1 coordinate 2,260, forward strand.
CACACCGACGCCTGGGACCGCGACGCGGTGTTCGACCGCGGCATCATCACTCGGTTAGGCGAGCTCGGGTTCCTCGGCATGCTCATTCCCGAGGAGCTGGGCGGACTCGGCCTCGACACGTGCACCTATCTCGTCGCGCTCGAGGAGATCGCCGCCGTCGACGCGTCGGTGGCCGTCGCCATGAGCGTGCACAACTCGCTCCCCACCCAGATGCTGCTGCGCTGGGGCACCGATGAGCAGAAGGAGCGCTACCTCAAGCCCATGGCGCGCGGCGAATGGTTAGGCGCATTCGCGCTCTCCGAACCAGACGCCGGCTCCGACGCCGCCGCCATGCACGCGCAGGCGGTGCGCGACGGCGACTGCTGGATCCTCAACGGCACCAAGGCCTGGGTCTCGAGCGGCAGCCACGCCGAAGTGATCCTCGCCATGGCGCGTACCGACAAGCCCGGCGACCGGCGCGGCGCGCGCGGCATCAGCGCGTTCGTCGTCACGCCCGACATGCCGGGCTTCAAGGTCGGCAAAAAAGAAGACAAGATGGGCCTGCGCGCGTCGCCCACGGTGCAGCTCGTGTTCGAGAACCTCCGCGTCCCCGCGGCCAATCTGTTAGGCGACGAAGGCTCCGGCTTCATCTACGCCATGCAGTCGCTCGACAACGGACGCCTCGGCATTGCCGCGCAGTCGATCGGCATCGCGCGGGCCGCCCTCGAAGTCGCCACCGCGTACGCCGGCGAACGCCGGCAATTTGGCAAGCCGATCAAGGAGTTCCAGGCCATTCAATTCAAGCTCGCCGACATGGCGACGCGCATTACGGCGGCACGCGCACTGCTGTATGCTGCGGCGTCGGCCAAGGATCGGGGCGAGCCCATTACCCAGTTCAGCAGCATGAGCAAGCTCATGGCCAGTGAGACGGCCATGTGGGTCACCACACAGGCCATCCAGATTCTTGGCGGGTACGGCTACGTGCGCGACTATCCGGTCGAGCGGCTGTTCCGCGATGCGAAGGTGACCGAGATCTACGAAGGGACGTCCGAGATACAGCGCATCGTGATCGCTCGAGAGTTGTACGCGAACTGACGGCTTGGGCCTCGCGCCCCGGCGCCTTTTTCACCAGCTACCCACTTATGACAATCACCGAAATCGCTACTCCGTCCGGCACGCAGAGCCTGTTCGAACGCCTCGCCGACATGGGACACGAGCAGCTCGTCCTGTGCAGCGATCCGTCTGCCGGCTACCGCGGCATCATCGCGGTCCACAGCACCACGTTGGGTCCTGCGTTAGGCGGCACGCGGTTCTGGAATTATGCGTCGGACGAAGAAGCCATCATCGACGCGCTGCGCCTGGCCCGCGGCATGACCTACAAGAACGCCGTCGCGGGCCTCAACCTCGGCGGCGGCAAGTCCGTCATCATCGGAGACAACCGCACCACCAGTCGCGAGATGTTGTTCCGCGCGCACGGCCGCTTCGTCGAGGGCCTGGGCGGACGCTACGTGACCGCCGAGGACGTCGGCACGAGCACGAGCGACATGGACTTCGTGCACATGGAGACCGAATACGTCACCGGGCTCGCTGGACGCTCGGGTGATCCGTCTCCGGTCACCGCACACGGCGTGTTCCGCGCGATCCAGGCGGCAGCCAGACATCGCTGGGGCAGCGACGCGCTCTCGGGCAAAACCGTCGCCATCCAAGGCTGTGGCCACGTCGGCGCGTACCTCGCCAAGGAGTTGCACCAGGCCGGCGCGGGCCTCGTCGTCACCGACATCGACGCCGAGCGCGTGAAGCGCGTGGTGACCGAGCTCGGCGCCCGCGCCGTCGAGCCGGGTGAAATCTACGGCGTCAAGGCGGACATCTACGCGCCCTGTGCGTTAGGCGCGGTGATCAACGACAAGACCATCCCGCAGCTCAAGGTGGAGATCGTAGCCGGCGCGGCCAACAACGTGCTGCTCGAGGCGCGCCACGGCGATGCGCTCGAGGAGCGCGGCATTCTGTACGCCCCCGACTACGTCGCCAATGCCGGCGGGGTGATCAACGTCTACAGCGAGCTCGCGAACTGGGATCCGGCGCGCGCGCTCCGCAAGGCGGACGAAATCTACGCCACCACCCTCGGCGTGTTCGACATCGCGCGCGCCGAAGGCATCCCCACCTATGAGGCAGCCGACCGCCTGGCCGAACGGCGGTTGAAAGCCGTCGGGTCGCTCGTGAAAACTTGGCCACAGTGGCCGAACCGATAGGACGGACAAATCAGGACACGGCCGGACACAGCCGGAGGCGTTGTGTGTGTGTCGTCCGGCCTTGTGCGGCGTTGTCCTAGGATGCCCGTTCTCTAACCCCGAACCGTTATGCCCGACTGGTCTAGTTGGAGCGCCACCAGGCCCCTGTCCGCCTTACACCGCACGGACCCCGACATCGCGCGCGCGATCGAGGATGAAACGCGGCGACAGGGCGAGGGGTTGGAACTCATCGCCAGCGAAAACTTCGTCTCGCCGGCGGTGATGGAGGCGATGGGTTCGCCGCTCACCAACAAGTACGCCGAGGGCTATCCCGGCAAACGGTACTACGGCGGCTGCGAATTCGTCGACGTGGCCGAGCAGTTGGCCATCGATCGCGCGAAGATGTTGTTCCAGGCCGAGCACGCGAACGTGCAGCCGCATTCGGGCGCGCAGGCGAACATGGCCGTGTTCTTCGCCTTCGTGAAACCGGGCGACACGGTGCTCGGCATGGGCCTGTCTAACGGAGGCCATCTCACGCACGGGTCCCCCGTCAACTTCTCGGGATTCCTGTATCACGCCGTCGCCTACGGCGTACGCGAAGACACCGGCCGCATCGACATGGACCAGGTGCGCGATCTCGCGAAGCAGCACAACCCGAAGATGATCATCGCCGGCTTCAGCGCGTATTCGCGGACGCTCGACTTCGCCGCGTTCGCGGACATCGCGCGCGAGGTCGATGCCAAATTGATGGTCGACATGGCGCACGTCGCCGGTCTCGTTGCTGCCGGCATTTCGCCATCGCCCGTTCCGCACGCCCACGCCGTCACCACCACCACGCACAAAACGCTGCGAGGTCCGCGTGGCGGACTGATTCTCTGCAAGCAGGAATACGCAGCCATCATCAACAAACAGGTCTTCCCCGGCATGCAGGGCGGTCCACTCATGCACGTGATTGCCGCCAAGGCCGTCTCATTGTTCGAGGCGCTGCAGCCATCGTTCGTCACGTATGCGCGGCAGCTCGTGGCGAACGCTCGCGAGTTGGCCGACGCGCTGATCCATCGCGGCTATGCGATCGTGTCGGGCGGGACTGACAACCACCTCATGCTGGTCGACTTGCGCGCGCGCGGACTCACGGGCAAAGCCGCCGAAGCCGCACTCGGCGCCGCGGACATTACGGTGAACAAGAACACCGTGCCCGGCGAGACGCAGTCGCCCTTCGTCACGAGCGGCATTCGCATCGGAACGCCTGCCGTCACCACGCGCGGGATGAAGGAAACGGAGATGCGACGCATTGCGGAGCTGATCGATCGCGTGTTGACCAATGCCACCGACGATGCCGTCGTTCGCGCGGTGCGCCGCGACGTCCACGATCTGACATCTGGGTTCCCGCTGTACATGCCGGCCGAAGAGCCCGCCGCACGGTTGTAATTCCGGAGGCGGTGTCGCATCTTTGGCCCTGAGCCCGCTGGCGGCGACCGCCGCACGTGGGCGCTCTTCTGCAAAGGGTCGCCCACTTTGCCGCTTTGCTTTCAGGACGGCATCATGGACCGCCTCCGGGCGCGCGATTCGCGCTACCGGGAGGATGCGTATCTGTTCGTGCTCGCCGCGCTCGAGTATTGCCAGACCCGGCTCGACGAGCGGCGCCACATTGCGGGACGCGAGCTCGCGATCGCCTGTCGGGATCTCGCCCTCGAGCACTTCGGCGTGATGGCCCGTCTCGTGCTCGAACACTGGGGTGTTCGCTCGTCCGCCGACATCGGTGAGGTTGTGTTCAATCTCGTCGACGAAGGATTGCTCATCAGCCAACCGACCGACACGCGCGACGAGTTCGCCGGCGTGTTCGACTTCGACCAGGCGTTCGAACGCGAATATCCGTGGAGCGTTCTGCAAACCGGTTGAACGCGTAGCACGTCGCGCTCGGGAGCGCGACACGAGATGTCGGAAGGCGTGGAGCGGGAGGAGGTGAGGCCACATGGATGTCAACGAGCTTCCTGCGTGCCGCAAATGCGGCAAGGGCACGATGCTCCCGCTCAGCGACTACGGCCGCGACGGAGCGCCCATCACGTTCAAGGCCTGGGTGTGCAACAACCCCGACTGCGGATTCAACATCCGCATCGACAACGGGGAAATCAGCTTCGGGCGCACCATCGGACAATCGCACAAGTGAGAGGGAGCGTGCACGCGCGGTAGGCAACGTGGGCGCGATGCTCGCATCGCGCGCTCGGCCGCTCGTCGCTCATCCAGCGTCTGTCCCTTCACCTGTCCGTGACCAACGCGCGCGAGTCGGCGGCGCGCGACTCCGCCGCAATCGGCACGGGCGTGCCGTCGCGCGCGCTCATGCAACGCGCGGGTGCCGCGGCGGCCGGTGAGATCGCACGACTCTTTGCCGAAGATCTCGCGCACGGTGTGCTGGTGTACGCCGGTCCGGGCAACAACGGCGGCGATGGCTGGGTGGTGGCGCGCTGTCTCGCCGCGTGCGGCGTGCAGGTGCACGTGGTGCCCGTCGTCGAGCCCACCACCGAAGATGCGCGGGCCGAGCGCGCGCTCGCGCAACCGGTGATCGACGGCGCGCGTCCCGCATCTGCACGCGTGATCGTGGACGCGGTGCTCGGCACCGGCGTGGGCGGCGCACCGCGCGGCGCGATCGCCGAAGCCGTTCGCGACATCGGTCGGGCGCGTGCCGCGGGTGCGTCGGTGGTGGCGCTCGATTTGCCAACGGGCGTCGACGCCGACACGGGGAACGCCGATGGCGCCGTGCATGCCGACGTGACGCTCACGTTCGGCACCATGAAGCGCGGGTTGCTCATCGCGCGCGGCAACGCGGGACACATTCTGCTGCTCGACATCGGTCTGCCGCCCGGCGACGCCGCCACGCCGTCGCTCGTCACGCCCGCCTGGGTGCGGCAGGCGATCCCGCCGATCGCCGCCGATGCCCACAAGGGCGTGCGGAAGAAACTGGTGATCGTGGGTGGTCAGTTCGGCATGGCGGGCGCGGCGATCTTCGCCGCCCGCGCCGCGATGCGCGCCGGCATCGGGATGGTGCGCGTGGTGGTGGCGCGCGAGTGCGTGGCCATCGTGCAGTCGGCCGCGCCGCACGCGATCGCGCGCGCGTGGCCGAGCGAGCGTCCGGACGATCTGGACGACGCGATCGTCCGGTGGGCCGATGGCGTGCTGATCGGTCCCGGGTTAGGCGACTCGCCCCACAGCCGCGCGCTGGTCGAACGCGTGCTCCGGGCGTGGCGCGGACCGGTCGTGGTGGATGCGGACGGGCTCAACGTGTTCAAGGGCGAAGCGGCCAAGTTAGGCATGCTGCTCGCCGGGCGGCCGGCGCTGCTCACGCCCCACGCCATGGAGCTCGCGCGACTCTACGGCGCCAATCCGCAGGAGGTGCTGGTCCGCCGGTTCGACATCGCGGGTGAACTGGCGCGCGTCGCGCACGCCGCGGTGCTGCTCAAGGGCGTGCCGACGATCATCGCCGACGCGGCGGGGGGGCGCCTGGTGAGCGCGGCCGGCACGCCGGCCCTGGCGGCGGCGGGCAGCGGCGACCTCCTGGCCGGCATCGCGGCCACACTCCTACCGCAGTTAGGAGACGGCCTCGCCGCCGGCGCCGCCGCGGCGTGGGTGCACGGCCGCGCCGCCGAGCTCGCGTCGGCAGGGCGCGGACCGCGCGGCGTGACGCTCGACCACGTGGAAGACGCGATCGGCGCCGTGTGGCCCGATGTCGCCGGCACACCGCCGCCGCGCTACCCGGTCCTCTGCGAGCTGCCCGCCATCCGGTCGTAGATCCATTCAGCGGATCATCAGTCGTGGGTCAGTTTCGTGCCATGCGGGCGTTCCCATGGTGAGTTATTATGGATGCGTACTGGTTCCTCCAACCCTCAACTTCTTCGTCCATGCGCCCATTCCTCGTCAGCATTCCGCTGTTCGTCGCATGGTTCGTCCGCCCAACGGCGCCCGCAACCGAGCACGCCAGCTTCGTCACCACGCTGGGACGCGACACGGTGGTGATCGAGAGCTTCACGCGCACCCCGGCCAAACTTGATGGCGACATGGTGGTGCGGGTTCCCGGCACGGTGCTCTGTCACTACGAGCTCGATCTCGGGAGCGGCGGCAACGTCACGCGCTCGGTGGTCGACGTGAAACCGATCAGCGCCGACAACGTCGCCGCGCGGCACGTGACCCTCGACTACACCGGCGACTCGCTGCGTGTCACAATCGACTCGGCGGGCACGCACGCGCAGTTCGTCCGCGCCGTGGAGAAGAACGCGTATCCGCAATTCATGACGGGTTTCGGTTCGTCCTACGGCTTGTACTCGTCGCTCGGCGTGTACGAAGTGCTGTTCGCTCAGTTAGGCGCGAAGTTCGACTCGGTGACCATTCCGTCCATCGACATGCAATCCGGGCGGACGGTCAAGCGAGACTTCGTGCGCCGCTCGCCGACGACGATCGATGCCGACTATTTCCGCATCGCGTGGACGCACCTCACACTCGATGACTCGGGCCAGATCGCGAGCGCCGATGCAGACCAGACGACGGAGAAAACGAAGACGCAGCGTACGGCCTACGTCGATCCGCAGAAAGCGGCCAAGCAGTTCGCGTCGGAAGACAAGTCGGGGAAGGGCTTGGGCATCGCGTCGCCGAGCGTCACCGAGAAAGCGACGTTAGGCGGGAAGCTCGTCGTCGTGCTGTACAGCAGTCCGCGCCGTCGCAATCGCACCATCCTCGGCACGGTAGTCCCGTACGACCAGGTGTGGCGCACCGGTGCGAACCAGGCGACGGTGCTCGTTACCGACGATGCGTTCGACATCGGCGGCGCCTCGGTACCCGGCGGCAGCTACAGTCTGTGGACGGTGCCCAAGAAAGACGGCAGTGCGGATCTCATCGTGAACGGCCAGTACGGCCAGTGGGGCACGAACTACGATTCGTCGCGCAACGTGGTGCGCGTGCCGATGAAGGTGTCGAGGGCGTCGTCGCCCCAGGAGAACTTTTCGATCGACATCACGCCGACGAACGGCAACAGCGGCGAAATGAAGATTGCATGGGACACGTTCGTCTGGACGGTGCCGATCACGATGAAGTAGTTCGTCATGTAGCGCATCCGACTGACGACGCGCGATCGGGTTGTGCGGCGACGCGCCGTTAGGCGGGCATCCTGCCGGAGCCCGGAGGTCATTCGGATCGTGCCGTGCCCGATGTGAGTGAGCGACTTTCCGCGGCGGTCGCGGACCGGTATCGCATCGAGCGCGAGCTCGGCGCGGGCGGCATGGCCACGGTCTATCTCGCAACCGAGCTGAAGCACGAGCGCCAGGTCGCGCTCAAGGTGCTCCGGCCCGAGTTGGCGCTGGTGCTCGGCGCCGAGCGCTTCCTGGCGGAAATCAAGATCACCGCGCGACTCGATCACCCCCACATCCTCACGCTCATCGATTCGGGCACGGTCGATGGATTTCTCTATTACGTGCTGCCGTACGTGCGCGGCGAGTCGTTGCGCGCGCTGCTCGACCGCGAGAGGCAACTGGGACTCGCCGATGCCCGAGCCATTGCGCGGCAGGTCGCGGTAGCGCTCGACTACGCGCACCGGCAGGGGGTGATCCATCGCGACGTCAAGCCCGAGAACATCCTGATCAGCGAGGGCGAGGCGATGCTGACGGATTTCGGCATTGCCCTCGCCGTGCGAGAAGCCGGCGGCGCCCGACTCACCGAGAGCGGCCTGTCGTTAGGCACGCCGCAGTACATGAGTCCGGAACAGGCCGCCGGCGATCATCGCCTCGATGCGCGCACCGACGAGTATTCGCTCGCCGCGGTGTTGTACGAGATGCTGGCCGGTGAGCCGCCCATCACGGGCCCGAGTGCGCAGGCAATGATCGCCAAGCTGCTCACCGAGCGACCAACGCCGCTGCGAATCGTTCGCGACACGGTGCCCGAGGGTGCGAGCAAAGCCGTCGCGAGAGCACTCGCCAAAACGCCGGCCGACCGGTTCGGCACCACGGTGGAGTTCCTGAATGCCGTCGACGCGGGGTTCGATGCCGGACCGACGCCGCCCGCCCTGCGGCGGCTTGTGCCGCTCACGGCGGGTGTCGTCGCCGTCGCCGCTGTTGCAGCCATCGCCATTTTCGCCTTGACCGGCAGACTGGGACGCCCGCGGCGCACCCTGGTGCTTGGGGCGAGAACCCAGCTCACAAACTCGGCGCGCGTCCTCGATCCCGTCATCTCTCCCGATGGCAAACAGATCGCGTATTTCACGCAGCGGTGCGCGAACAGCGGGTGCACGTATGATGTCGAGGTACAGGACGTGGGCGGCACCAGCACGCGGACTATTCTGAGCGGTGCGACCGCCGAATACGGCCTGGAGTGGAGTCCCGATCGTCGCAACCTGCTCGCACTCTGCACAGTCGAGAACCACTGGGGAACCTATCTGGTGTCGGCGCTCGGGGGCTCCGCACGATTCATCGGAGCAGAAGTCGCCGCCTTTGCCGCCGGAGGAGACTCGCTCCTCGTCGCCCCACCCGTGAGCCGTACCGTCCCCGCCTGGATTCTCGTCACCACGCTCGGCGGCGATGCGCGAGACAGCATCAGTGTGAGCGACACCGGGACGAGCATCGGCAGAGTTTTCGCGGTGCCGGGCACGCCCTGGGTCATCGTGGAAGTTCGGCAGGGAGAAACTGGGCGTTGGGAAATCGTCGACCGCCATGGCAAGGTTGCCAGCCGCCTAACCTCCAGGTTCGCGCTGTTTGCGGGACGGCAGGCGGATGACGCACTCTGGCTGGCCGGGTCGGGGCAGTCCGTACTGCGCATCCCAATCGATCGGGCCGCGGGCCGCTTCGAGAGGCAGTGGGATACGATCCCCGGCCCGCTCGACAAATTCTCCGTCAGCGCCGATGGCCGAATCCTGGTGACCGATCAGGGCACCGACGACTACGGCGTCTGGAGACTCACCTTCGGCGAGCTGCTCGCGGGACGGCTTCCTGCCGGCCAAAGGATTGCGCAAGCGTCTACACCGATTCAGGTGGAGATCTCGCCTGACGGCGCCAGATTGCGTTGGATTCGTGAAGTCCCCGCCGCTGCCGGAGGCGTTGCCGAGAATCGTGTTGTCGTTACGCCCTACGGCGGCAGCGCCGAGACGAACATCAATGTTACGGGCAGCCTCATCGCTGCTAACTGGGCGGATTCGGTGACCCTGGCGGTCGCAACCAGGCGTCCGCGCAATCAGGTCCACCTCGCGCTGGTGGATGTGCGGACCGGAACCGAGAGCCGCGGGTTCGACCTCCCTCCCGATTCAGATATCGTGGACTTCGCTCCCGTAGCGAACGGGTGGAGCTGGATCCCTGCGGCCGGGGATCGAATTGTCGTGCGACAGGCCGAGCACACGCGCGTCTTCCCCAAGCCGCCTTGGCTCTGGAGTCTGGGACAGTTGATTTCCGATGAGCACGGCCACGTGATCAGCTATCTCGGATGGGGATCATCGCAGGAGGATAGCCTCAACGTTGGCGAGGTTTCCCTCGACGATGGATCCGTCACGCAGTGGGCCAAAGTGTTCGCGGAAAATGGCGGCACGGCGTTTCTGCCGGACGGCTCCATTGTCTTTGACGTATTCGAGACCGAGCAAACAGCGGCGATTTACCGGCTCCATGGCCCCGGGCGCATGGAGCGGCTGGGCACGATACCGCGTCCGGTTCTTGATGTCTCTATCGCGAACGACCTCCGTCGCGCGGTCGTTACGGTGCGAGACTACCACGCCGATGCGTGGATGACTCGGATCCTCAAGCGGTAACGTGGAGAGCGGGCAGGAGATGCGTCTCCGGCGCGTCTGGAACGCGGCACGCTCTCCGCGCTGTCGCAACGCCCGCGGTGAATGGCCCGAACGATCACCCAAATGTCAATGCTGCTCGCGCGCGGTCCAGTTCGCGAGTAGCGCCGCGGTCCTCGGCGCGCGTTCGGGACGTGCCAGCAACTCCCGGCCGAGACGG
>DASYXE010000457.1:0-12007 GCA_035935375.1 Gemmatimonadaceae bacterium
GCTGGACGCGCACCCCGAGCCTAACGGATGGAGCGTCGCCCAGGTGCTCGAGCACCTGTGCCTCGCCGGCGATCGGATGGAAGCGCCGGCGGCCGAGATGCTGCGCACGGCGCGTAAAGATCCCGGCGCGGGGACACGAGAATGGAAACCAAGTTTCCTCGGCGGTTTGATCGCATCGTCGTTGATCAAGCCAAAGAAGCTCACCGCTCCCAACGTGTTTCGGCCGGGGCCGACACCGCGCGCGGGCATCGTCGACGCGTGGTACGCGGGCGAGCAGCGATTTCTCACCGATCTCGATGGCGCCGGCGATCTCGATTGGGTCGCGCTACGCATCCGCTCGGCCGCGATGCCGTCATGGGCGCCGAAAATGAATCTGGGCGACGGCTTCCGGATTCACGCCGTGCACATCGAGCGGCATTCCCGTCAGATCGAACGTCTCGTCGGGAAACTCTGACGCGCGGGGCCGTTAGTCCCCACGGGTACTGTCCGAGCCGCAGCGTACGACGCCGATGGTGCGGGCGTACGGAGCCCAATCGGTACGGTGCCACTTATACTCGTTCGGTCCGACCATCACGAGATCCCACACGACCGGTTTGCCATCCTTCGTGAGGCGCTTTTCTCCGCGAATGGCCCCCGTCAGCCGACTCGGCTCCAGCGACACCAGGTCGTAGGTCGCGGACCAACCCGTATCGTGCGGCGGATGCGGCGGCATCGCGATCGTCATCGTGCGGCGGTCGGGTGAAAACGAGATGACGTGGGCGCTGTCGCCGCATGGATGCGCCCGATTGGACCAATCCCATCGACCCGCCAAGTGCCGGGGCAAGTCGTTGTCGTCGAACGAATAGGACGTACGCCTGAACACGTGCCAGCCGAGCGCAGCGAAGATCGCGACGTCGCCGACCAGGGCGGCGGCGATGACGAGTCCGATTTTGAGTGGTTTGTTCATCATGCGAGGATGGGGCGCGCGTGTCGGATCGGCGGGCAGATCATACGCGGGTAGCCATATAGTAGCGACTCTCGCCCTCGTCTTCGGTTTCGCCGGTCAACGCCAGGCCGGCATCTTCGATCAGGCGCCGGTATCGGTCGGCGCCTAACGAGACAGATGGCAGCCCCGTCATCGCGTCGTTCCACTCTGCCGCCTGCCGTGGTGCCGTAAACACGAACTGCCCGTTGGGCGCGAGTGCGTGCGCGACTTTCAGGATGAGGCGCTCCTGCGCGGCTGGTCCCAGCAGAAACAACAATCCCCAGGCGATCACGCCATCGAAGCTGCGCCCGAAAAGTGTCGACGTTTCGACAGGCTCGCAAACGACGTGGACGCGCGGAAGTCGAGCTTGCACCGCGGCGACCATGCTCGGAGATGCGTCGACGGCGTACACGGTAAAGCCGCCGTCCACGAGCACCTGCGTGATGGGAAAGCCAGGCCCGCAGCCCAAGTCCAATACGGAGCCCCCTGGCCGGACGGTCGCGGCCCAATCGCGGACCTGTTTCACACCGATCGTCCCGCCGGTCCCGCGACCCGCGATGTACTGCGCCGCGACCGACTCGTACCCGTTGGCCGGATCCCGCCTGTCCCCGTCGAGCCCCTGTGCCTCGCTCACCGCCGAAACCGTGGCAGCGCGCCTAACCTGGTATCCAGACTGTCCAGCGCGGCACCGCTCACCACGCGCGTCGACGTTCGCACGTACGATGACCCATCGAAAGCATACATGGCGTCCGCAACCGATTCCGCGCTCAGGTGGCTGACGCTTTCGATCACCGGGAACCCGTGCGCAGCTGCGCCGCCCACCACGAGCGTGCCGCCGAATATGGTGCCTAACGATTTGCCGCTCGCCCCATCGACGATCGCATAGTCACATCCACCGTTGCCGCACAAACTCGGCGCCGACTGAATGATGTAGTCCTTCGTGCCATCGCCATTCAGATCGACCATCGCACCCTGCACCGAGCTCGTGTCGTCGTACTCGAGGTCGCCGAGTTGGTCGCGTATTGCCGACGGTACGGTGATCACCGCGACGTCGGCTCGGGTGAGAACCCACGGCCCAGGCGGAGGAGTCTGCGCGCGCGAAACCGCCGACGAGACGACGCACATCGCTAGGATAAACCAGCCGCGCCCGATCGGCCTCACGACTCGGGCGCCCAGCCGGAGGACCAAGACGTGCTGGGGTACCGCTTTGTATATGTCGCGAGTTGATCTCGCGATCGCGCCAATTGTGCTGGTGTGAATGCGGCGGTCCACCGCCGTCCCGGGCGTCGAAACACCCGCATCCCGCGACGCAGCCATTCGAGTCGCTGCTCGCGGCTCAATTTCGTGGCCGCTTCGGCGTACACCTTCGCGAGCATGTGCATCTTTGAATCGCAGCACCGCGGCCAATCGCTTTTGGCCGCGAGGGCTCGCCGCCGAATGCCGCCGCACTTCTGGCAGAAGAACGTCAGCCGAGACATTACAAACCCGAGAGGAAGGATCACGATGTGGAAGGCGCCATCAAGATATGACCCACGGGCTGGCTGAGCCACGCGAACAAAAACCCCACACCTCGCGGTGTGGGGTTCATAGTCTCGTAGCAGTCAAGGGGAATGGGGAAGCGCTCGCTGGCGCTCGCTTGGGGAAGCGCTGCGCTGCGGGAAGCGGCGGCGACGCCGCCTGAGGGGTGGAACAACATCAATGGTCTCCACGCCGTGAGTGCCAGGCGCGCGAGCCTCGGCGATTCGAGACTCTCCACCCAGGGACAACTGATGTCCGTCCACCCCTCAGGCGGCGTCGCCGCCGCTTCCCGCAGCGCAGCGCTTCCCCCAGCGGGCGCCAGCGAGCGCTTCCCCATTCCCTGACTGGCTATCCAGACGCGCGCCACTAGGCACCGCGGATGAGAAACATGAATCCGGCTGCCAGCAGCGTGAGCTCGATCAGCGACACGAACACCCGCTCCGACAGCCGGTCGACAATGCGCTTTCCCGCCCACGAGCCGAGGACCATGATCGGTCCGAGCGCGAGTCCGGCCAGCACCGCCCGGGCGGTGAGCAGCGAGCCCTGGCCGTAGGCCACGAGCTTCACCACGTGCATCACCACCGTGGACATCGCCTCGGTCCCGATGTACGCGCCGCGCACGAGGCCGAACGCCAGAAAGAACGGCGCCATGATCGGCCCGACGCTGCCTAACAGCGCGGACAGAAATGCCGCGCCGGCACCGATCCCCGCGAAGCTCCGCAGCGGCGGCGGGCGAGGAGGACCCGGATGCAGGCGCCGCCACACCACCACGAAAATCAGGAAGACACCGAGCAGCCGCGTGAGCGGCGAGAGTGGTGCGCGGGCGAACAGGACGCCGCCGGCGAAGGCGAACGGCACCGCGCCCAACGCAAACCAGCCGACCACGCGCCAGTCGACCTCGCGCCGGTTGAACCATACGCGGCTGCCGTTGCCGATGAGCTGCGCCACCGTGAGAATCGGAATCGCTTCGCGCACGCCGAACACGGCGGCGAGCACGGGCAGCAAGACGGCCGCGCCGCCGAAGCCGGTGACGGCGGCGAGCGTGGCCGCCACGAACGCGACCACGCCCAGGAGGAGCGCGACGAGCGGCTGCGGGGTGTGCACCACCACCCTCAGCGCAACGACCCGGCGCGCACGTTGCGCACCGGGTCGTCCGCCAGCCTCGACACTCGACGCTTCGCGTTAGGCTCGAGCGGTCACATCCCGCCGCCCGCCAGGTCGCGCACCGCCGTGGCCAACGTGTGTACCTTGGCCGCGTCCGACGACCCGTTCGCGTCGCCCTCGATCTGCGACGCCAGCTGCGTCAACGCCGTCTTCCGCGCATCGCCCGACGCCTGTTCGGCGCTGCCTAACGATTGCCTGACGGATTGCAGCTGATCGGCCGACAGTCCGTTGGACCGCTCGAGCTGATCGACGTACGCGCGCGCCAGCGCGAAGCTCGGCGGCCACACGTACTTGGGCTGCCCCTGCACGTTGAGGTAGTCCAGGTGCACCGACTTCGCCGCGTCGATCTCGTTCTGCGTGATCAACGGACTCGGCGTCAACTCGAGCACGTCCAGCCCGCGCGCGATTTCGGAGCTCACGATCACGCCGTTGTACCAGTACGCCGACCACGTGCCGCCATCTTCCATGCGCGTGGAATCGATCGGTCCGCGGTCGAAGAACGCGATCTCCTTCGGGTGCGCGGCGTCCGTCCAGTCGAACACCGAGATGCCGCCTTGATACCACGACTGGACCATCACGTCGCGGCCGGGGATCGGAATGAGCGAGCCGTTGTGCGCCACGCAATTCTCGAACGGCGTCTGCGGCGCCAGCATCTTGTAATAGCTCTGGAAATGCAGCTGGCCGCCTTCGATGGTGAAGATCGCGTCGCCGCCCCACTGCTTGGGATCCGTCGCGCGGCACTTGGGCAATCCACCGCCGCCCCACTCGTCGGAGAAGAGCAGCTTCGTGCCGTCGTTGTTGAACGTCGCCGAATGCCAATACGAGAAGTTGGAGTCGCTCGCGGCGTAGAGGCGCTTCGGGTTCGTCGGGTCGTGGATGTCGAGCAGCATGCCGTACCCCTCGCACGCGCCGCCGGCGAAGCCGATCGCCGGATACACCGTGATGTCGTGGCACTGCGTTGGGCCGGGTCGCGGACCGCTGCCGGGCGCCGAGCCGAACATCTTGGCAACCAAGCCGGGGAGCGCTTCACGCAGCGCCGCACTGTCCGCCGCGGTCGGAGCGCCGGTACCGCCCCGCGCCTTCACGATGCTGTCCAACATCGGATTCGCGAATCGCGACGGCAGGACCATTTCCTCGCCCAGGACCGCGATGTTGACGACGAACTCGCCCTTGGCGCGTGCAGCCGCCATGGCCTCTTTGTCCGCCTGCGCTTCGCCGTGGTGCGCGGGGGCGACCAGATCATTGAAGATGCGGGGCGAGCTCACGATGGCGGCCTGCTCCGGATTCGCCAACGGCACCTTGATCACCTCGATCCGGAACAGCGCCGAGTTCGGATCGTCGCTCGGCTTCATGCGGGAGCAGCCCGCCAGCTCGTTAGGCGAACGCACGCCGGCCGATCCGGAGATGTACACGTACACGTCGGCGGCGTCGTTGGGGTCGACCAGCACCGTGTGGGTGTGCGACCCGCGGCACGTCTGCACGTTCGCGATGTACTTCGGATTCGTGATGTCGCTGATGTCGAAAATGCGCAGCCCGCGTACGCGCTCGTTGCTGACCGTATCCTTCACACCGCCGCCGCCGCAGTCGAGGCGTCCGCCCTGCCCCTCCGCGGACACGAACAGCAGGTTCTTGTACGTGGACACGTCGCTCTGCGACGCGGGGCAATAGTAGCCCTTCACGAGCACCGGATGCGCGGGGTCCGTGATGTCCCAGACCTGGAATCCGTTGTAGTTCCCCTGGATCGCATAGTGGCCGGTAAACGCCAGGTCGCTATTGGTGCTGTGCAGGAACTGGCCGGTGGGCGGCGTCGTGGACACGAGCTTCATGTTCCACGTCGCCATACCGGCGTCGTACAGTCCGGCCTTGAGGCCGACGCGCGGATCAGGATTGGGCGCGCTGCCGGACGAACGGTCGGCCGACACCGGCGCGGCCGAACTGGAAGCCAGGTGAGACGTTGATGACGCGCACGCCACGGCCGACACCAGCGCGACGGCCGCCGCCAGTGTCGTCCATGACGGCATCATTCGGCGCGCTTGACGCACGAATCGCATAAGAGGTCCTCGGGACGGGTGAAGGGGCGACTGCTGTCGCGCGATGCTTGTGTGAGTCTGCCGAACTTAGCGTACCGCCGTCCGAATGCCAGGCATCCGATCACGTTTCTGGCACTCTTGGCGAGACGTAGCCTAAAGCGACCTGATCCATACCATACAAATCCCGCAGAATTAGTATCAAACAGCGAATAAATATAAGGTGCCTTTCGACAACGGTACAAGAAAGCCAACAAAAAGGAGGTGCTGGTTCAGCGTGCAAAGTGCCGCAAATCGCTTCTTCGCTTGTAGTAAATGGACAAAGCACTGACTACGGATCGGGCACAGCACGGATTGTCCGGCAGCCTCGGCGGGGTCGTACTCGCACGACACAGTTTCATTTTTTGCGGTTACGGTGGCGAGCAGGTTCTATCACCACGACAACCAACAAAGAGAGTGGCACGGGCGCTTACGACCTCGCCGATGCAGCCGCGCGATCCGTGCTGTGTCCGAGCCGAAGGCAGTGCGTTGTCCGTTTGAAACGAGCGAAGTAACCCGCCGCGATCGAAGAACCCACCTGCTGTCGAGGGATCCGCGTCCCGCGCGCCCGCTGGCATCCTCTCTGCTGCCCTGGATCAGCGGCCATCGGCATGTCGACGCGCGCGAGATCGGGTGGACGAACGTGATGTTCCATCCCGTACACCAGGGAGGTCACAGATGCCTAACAATGACGTGAACCCGACACAGGGCTTTGGCGCCACCAATCGCCAGCTCGACCTGGACGCGGAGGAGCGCTACTGGCGCGACCACTGGCTCGAGCAGCCGTACGCGGTCGCGGATCGCCGGTTCGAGTACTATTGGCCGGCCTATCGGTACGGCGCCGAGTGCGCCGTACGCTACGAGGGACGGCGGTGGGGGGACATCGAGGACGAGGCGCGGCTTGGGTGGGATCGAGAGGAGCATCGCGGCGGCGGCACGTGGGAGCACATGAAGGAGGCGGTCCGCGATGCCTGGGACCGGATCACGCACCACCGTTAGGCAGGCGGCCTCGGCCGCGGCCTCGTTTCACGTTAGGCGAGGATCGGCGGCACCCCCGCGATGTCCCGCCGCACGAGCTGCGGCGTCTCGCCCGCGCCCCAGCGCGGCACGTGGTGCGCCACGCGATAGAGGATCGGCCCGCCGTCGTCGGACGCCGCCCGCTCGAGCGGTCGCGGCACGCACACGAACTCCACGTCGAGCGCCTCGGCCGTCGCACGAACGGTGGCATAGCCGTGTGCGCCCAGGTCGACGAACGAGAGATGCGGCGCCACATCGGCATTGCGCTGGGCGAGGGCGTGCGGGATGTCGCCGCCCTCCTGTAGTACCAGGCACGTCTTCACGCCGTGGCGCAACGCGGCGTTGATGATCGCGGACGAGGAATTGGGCGTGTCGCGGAAATAGAGCCCGCGGTACGGATGGGTCTTCGGGATCACGTACTTCGCGGCTTCCACGAGGCCCGGCGCCGAGATCGATGCGGTAATGAACTCCACGCCCACGGGCTCGAATTTCTCGGGCGGCAGGCCGGCGGACATGCGCCCGGCGGTGAACGCGTGCCGGTCGCCGGCGATCGATACGAATCCCGCGATTCCGTTCGTGCGAACGGCCTCGTAAATCGCGTTGCGCTCCGTGCGATACGCCGACCAGTCGTCCTCGGTGATCACGCCGTAGCCGGCGGCAGTCCAGCGCGCGCCTTTTGACGGCGGGAAATGCTGGAGGTCGGTGCGCCAGTCGAGCGAGCCGACCGAATTTCCCCAGAGCTTCCACGGCGCCTGGGACGTGCGCAATTGCTCGATGAACCAGGCCCGCTGCCGCGCGCCGAGAATCGTGCCTGGCGGCGACACGCGGCGCGGGTTCGGCACGTCGCCGCTGCCGGCGGCGACGGCTTGGGGTGGCGACCCCTCGTGCGCCAAGCGGCCGGCGTCGAGCAGCGTCAGCGCATCCTGCGACTCGAAGAACGGCACCGCCGGCTGGCGGAACGGCGCCCACTCCGGACAATCGGTGAGCGGCTCCGAGCGATAGGACCGGTTGTCCGTCAGCACCAGGTCGACGTGCGGTCCCATCTTGAACGTCCGGTACAGCGTGAGCGCGTTGATCGCCTCGAGGTTGCCCGGCTCTTCGCCCAACCCGTTGGAATCGAACCTGCCTAACGGAGCGTCGCGCACCTCCGGCGGCCGGAACACGTTGAGGCCCCCAGGCCCAACCTTCACCACGCGCGCCGGCTGATAGTCCCACCAGGCCTGCGCCGCGGCCACCTTGCGCGTCTGCGCGGGTACCACGCCGTTCCCGAAATTCTCCTGGCTCTGCCACCCCTTCCATGAAAACTCGTGGTTGTCCCACATGCAGATGAACGGCCATCGCGCGCGCGCGTCCTGCAAGTCGGGATCGGTGAGGTACGCGCGATAGAGCGCGCGATAGCCTTCCACCGTGGTCGGCACGTGAAAGTCCGCGTGCTTCTCGCCGTCGGGATACCGCACGATGTCACGAATGCGGCGATCGTACATCCCTTGCGGACGGTCTTCCGGGTACCACACGATCTCGTACACGAAGTCGCCGAGGTGCAGCACGAAGCTCAGGCGGTCTTCGAGCGGACGGCGCGCGTCCTCCCAGATCATGCGGCGGTATGCGTTGCACGAACCCTGTTGCACGTTCTGGCACGATACGAACACGAAGTTGAGCGGTTTCGTGTCGTTGGCCGCGGGCGCGGTGAGCGTCCGGCCCACGCGGCTCGAGTTGCCGCGGTCGTCGATGAAGCGATACCAGTACTCGCGCCGCGGCTTGAGCCCGGCCGCCAACACGCGGCAGGTCCAGTCGGAGTCGGCCGAGAGCGCCACGATCGACTGCGCGACCACGTTGTGGAATGCGACGTCTTCGGCCACCTGCGCCGTTAGGCGGGACGCGTTGTCGCCGGCCACGGGCGGCCGGCGGGTCCAGATCAACACGCTGTCGGGATACGGATCGCCAGATGCGACCCCCTGCGGAAAGAGGTCGCGGCGCTCGGGCCACGACGGCGACGAGAAATGCGGGAAGCGCGGCTTCCACGCCAAGGACGCGCCAAGCGCGACCGCGAGCTTCAACGCTTCGCGGCGATTCATCGGTTTCATGGTTCCAACGATAATCGACTAAGGGTCTCAAACTGAGGGTGCAGCCCGATTCTGGCTCCCGAGGCCCTTGTGAGCCAGAGGCCGACCGGAGCACTTTCGAACCTCGGCCGGCGTGGTCGAGTGCGCCGGCAGGTCCGTCTTACACCGGTGGACGAACGATGCGCTCAAACTGCTTCATTGCGGCGCTGGCCCTCCTCGTCGGTGCGCACCTTGCACCGGCCCAGCAGGCGCCGGACCGGCGGATCACCGAAAGCGGCAAAACCGTGACCGTCTACTCCATTTCCTGGCCGACACCGATCAGCAACGTGGTGGCCGACGTCGAGGTGTGCGCGGGCGACAACGCGCCACAAGGTACCTTCGCGTTCCCGTCATGGTTCCAACTGCACTTCGACGACGGTACCGCGGTTGGGTCGGCCGGTACGGCCAAACAACCGAACCTCGAGATGACAGCGCTCAAGGCCAAACAGTGCGCCCGGGGCTGGGTCCAGTTCGCCGTTGTCGTAGGACAGAAGCCCGTTGCGATTCATTATCACGAGCTTTCGAAGGACAAAAAGCCGATCGCCTGGCCAGTGAAGCAAACGCGCTGAACCGGTTGGTATGCACACGCTTGACCCCGCTTCTCGAAGCGGGTAACTAGAGATTCCCATCGCGACGGACGTTTTGTGTCGACAGCGCTCCACGATCGGCTTCAGAGCGCCCTGGGAGATTCGTACCGCATCGAGCGCGAGCTGGCGCCCGGCGGGATGAGTCGACTCTTCCTCGCCATGGAGCGGTCGCTCGATCGGCGCGTCGTGGTGAAGCTGCTCCCGCCGGAGCTGGCCAGCGAAGTCAGCGCGCAGCGTTTCCAGCGCGAGATTCTGGTGACGGCCAAGCTGCAGCACCCGCACATTCTGCCGGTGCTCACGGCGGGCGCACGCGACGGGCTCTTGTACTACATCACGCCGTTCGTGGGCGACGAGTCGCTCAGGCAGCGCATCGCACAGCGTGGCGCGCTGCCCATCGATGACACGGTCCGCCTGCTCCGCACCGTGGCCGACGCGCTGGGGTTCGCCCACGCGTTAGGCGTGGTGCACCGCGATCTCAAGCCCGACAACATCTTTCTGCAGCACGGCTACGCGATCCTGGCCGACTTCGGCATCGCGCGCGCCGTGGAGCAGGCCACCCTCGCCACACCGGCCGAGCGCCTAACGGGAACGGGCATGGGGCTCGGCACGCCCGGATACATGGCGCCGGAGCAGCTGGCCGGCGACGCGGACGTCGATGCGCGCGCGGACATCTACGCGATGGGCGTCATCGCCTACGAGATGCTGACGGGGCAGCCGCCGTTCGCGGGACGCGCGGCACCCAAGCTCGTCGCCGCGCACATGACCGAGATGCCCGAGCCCGTCGCCGCGCGGCGGTCGGATGCGCCGCCGCGCCTGGCGCAGGCGGTGATGCGGTGCCTGGAGAAGGATCCCGCCAACCGGTGGCAGACGGTCGACGCGTTCGTGCCGGTGCTCGATGAAGTGGCCGGCCCGGCGGCGACGCGTTCCGTGCCGGTCGGGGCGACGGCCGCTCCGTTAGGCGACGCATCCGAGCCCGCTGCCGCGCCGGACGATGCGGTGCGCGTGGGCCTCGACGCGATCGAGCACTGCAACTGGCACGAGGCCTTCGCCGCGCTCAGTGCCGCCGATGCCGCGCGGCCCCTCGCCGCCGAGCACCTCGAGGCGCTGGCGGAAGCGGCGTGGTGGGTGGGCAAGAGCGACGACTGCATCCGCGCGCGCGAACGTGCGTACGCCCGCTACCTCGAGCGCGATGATCAGCGGCGCGCGGCACGCATGGCCATCGCCGTGGCCGAGGATCACTCGCACAAGCTCGCGCGTGCGGTCGCGCAGGGATGGCTGCAGCGCGCCGAGCGCCATCTCGACGCCGTGCCCGAATGCATCGAGCACGGATGGATGGCGCGCACGCAGGCGATGCTGGCGCTCGAAGATGACCGCGACACCGAGGCAGCGTGGTCGCTTGCCCAACGCGCGCTCGACATCGCACGCCGACTGCACGCGCGCGATCTCCAAACCTTGGCGCTCCAGGACTGTGGTCGCATCCTCGTGTCGCGTGGGAACGTGACGGAGGGGATGGCGGCCATCGACGAAGCGATGGCGGCGGCGACGAGCGGCGAGCTCGGCGCTCGCACGACGGGGCGGGTGTTCTGCAACATGATGAGCACGTGCCAGAAGCTGGCCGACTACCGGCGCGCGGCCGAGTGGAACGAGGCCGCGCGGCGGTGGTGCGAGCCGCACGCGCAGTCGGGGTATCCGGGGATTTGCCGCGTGCACCGCGCGGAGCTGCTGCGGCTGCGCGGCTCGTGGCCGGAGGCCGAGCTCGAGGCGCGGCGAGCGTCGCAAGAGCTGCAGGACTTTCTGAGCGACGTGACGGCCGAGGCGTACTATGAGTTAGGCCAGATCCGGTTGCACATGGGCGATTTCGAGACGGCCGACACCATGTTTCGCCAGTCGCACGAGCTCGGCCGCGATCCGCTGCCCGGCCTCGCGCTGCTGCGGCTGGCGCAGGGCCGCACGGACAGCGCGCGGGCGCTGCTCGAGCGGGCGTTGTCCGATCCGTTGGCGACGCCGCTCGACCGGGCGAGGCTCCTGCCCGCGCAAGCGCAGGCCGCGTTCGCGGCGGGGGCGACGGAGGCGACGCGCGCGGCGGCGACCGAATTGACGTCGATCGCGGACGCGTACGGCTCGCCGGCGTTGGCGGCGCACGCGGCGCTCGCGCGCGGGCTGGTTGAGTTAGGCGAGAACGCGCCGGCCAAGGCCGCCGCGAGCCTGCGCCGCGCGTGGAAGCTGGCCAAGGACTGCGACCTGCCCTACGACGCGGCGCGCGCCCGCGTTCTGTTAGGCCGAGCGTATCGGGCGTGCGGGAACAGCGAGGACGCGGAGCTCGAGCTGCACGCGGCCGCGACGAGCTTCGAGCGCTTGGGCGCCGCGGCGGACGCGCGGAGTACCGTGGAGCTCTTGGGCGCCTAACGCACGGAGGGAATAGGGAAGCGCTCGCTGGCGCTCGCTTGGGGAAGCGCTGCGCTGGGGGAAGCGGCGGCGACGCCGCCTTGGGGAGTGGAACAACATCAATGTCTGCACGACGGGAGCGCCATGCGCGAGCCGGGCGATTCGGCACTCTCCACCCAGAGACCACTGATGTCCTTCCACTCC
>DASYXE010000458.1:0-3316 GCA_035935375.1 Gemmatimonadaceae bacterium
CACATGAAACCGCCCCGCGAACGAGGCATTTCTGTTAATACGGACGGCGGCGGTTGAAAGTCAAGGTCGCTCTCGCAACGGCGGCGACCGTCAGCAGCGTAGCGTGGTCGGCACTCTGGACCTTCCCGAGCATGCTGCTCAGTGCCTTCCTCGTGGCATGGGCGGCAGAGGCCGCGCAGTTTCTCATCGCGCAGGGATTGGCTCTGGCCATCCTCGCGTGGATCCAGACGCTGCCCGAGTTGGCCGTCGAAGCCGTGATTGCGTGGCAGGCGGGGCACGATCCGGTGAGCTGCTTCGTCGCAGCGACGCCGGCCGGGTGCAAATCGCATCTCGCGATCGCGAACTTCACCGGTGCGGTTCGGCTCTTGGTCGGCGTGGGCTGGCCGCTCATTTACTTCGTGGCTGCGTTGGGCAGACGACGCCACGGCCGGGCGCTCCAGCCGATTCGCTTGCACGACGAGCATTCGGTCGAGATCATCGCAACCGTTCCGCCGCTTCTTTACTTCCTGTGGATCTGGCACAAGGCGTCGCTCGACCTCATCGACGCGGCGGTGCTCGTGACGATGTACGTGGTGTACCTCGCCATCCTCTGGCGCTTTCCGCCCAAGGGCGAGGAATCGCTCGACCAGGCGTCGGCGGTGTCGCGTTGGGCATACACTCGGCCGGGCACGTGGCAGCCGATCACCATCGGCACGCTGTTTCTGTTAGGCGGCGCGCTCATCTACCTCACCGCGCACCCGTTCCTCGATTCGATGCTGGCGGTGGCGACGACGTTCGGCGTGAGCGAGTTCGTCTTCGTGCAATGGGTGGCGCCGTTCCTGAGCGAGTTTCCGGAAAAGGTGTCGGCGTTCCACTGGGCCAAGCGCGTGAAGACGGCGCCCATGGCGCTCATGAACATGGTGTCGAGCAACGTCAATCAATGGACCGTGCTCGCGGCCACGATTCCGATCGTGTTCTCGGTGGCGCGCGGCGGACCGCATGCGCTGCCGCTCGATCCCACGCAGCGGATGGAGATTCTCCTCACCGTGGTGCAGAGCGTGGTCGCGGCGCTGCTCCTGTCGCGCATGCGGCTCCACTGGTGGGACGCGACCGGCCTGTTCGTGTTGTGGCTGGCGCAGTTCCTCGTCGCCGAATGGCGCGAAGAGGTAGCCGTGGTGTATGCACTGTGGGCGCTGGGGATGCTGGCGTCGTGGATCTGGAAGCGTCCAACTGCGCCGCGCATTTTCTGGGAGCTCATCCGCGGGCAACGAACGGCGGGCGGTACGACTCCCTAAGGCGCATTTGCAAAACGACGAGCCCCGCCGGAAGGCGGGGCTCGAAGAATTGGAACGAAGAGGTTTTTTGAAGCCCCGTCGAATGTCTGAGGTCCTCACCCTGCCTTTCGCCTTCCCCGCACTGGGGCATGACGTCACCAAAGTTATCGAACCCACTCGAGAGACTTGTTGGCTCAAAAATGTGAGCTCTTCGTCCCATTGTCTCCGCCAATGTAGCGATCACTTCGGAGCGAGTCAAATCAGATGACGACCGCTGGGAAGAAAGGATTCGTCTACGTCGCGGCGTATCCCGTCGCGATCGCCATGCTCGTGTTTTGGGCCGTGATGACATTCGCATTTGCCGGACCGGGATGGGTGCACCTCTTCCTCTCGCTCGGCCTGTTCATTCTCATCTGGCGCGTCGTCGCCGGCGGCACGTGGGATGCGTGGCAGCGCTACGTGACCAAGCGCGACGCCGACGAGCACCGCAAGTCGTAGCGCACGCGGGTGCCGGCGGGCGATCAGCGCGCGAGCCACACGAGCATCACCACGCCCCACGCCAACGTTAGGAGCGTGACGGGCACGCCGGCCTTGAGCACGTCGCCGAACCGCAGCGCCACCCCGCGCGCGGCCGCGCGCTCGGCCACGATGAGCGTGGCCATCGAGCCGAGCAGGGTGAGATTACCGGCGAATGTCGAGCTCATCGCCATCACGAGCCAGATGAAGCGCGCGTTAGGCACCTCCGGCACCACCGGGCGCCACAGAATCACCGCCGGCACGTTGGACACGAGGTTCGACAGCGCCGTCATCGCCGCGCTCGTGACCGTCGCGTCGTGCCACGGCGCGCCGTGCAGCGTCGCGGCCGCGCGCGTCGTGAGATCCACGAACACCGGCGCCGACTCCACGCCGCGCATCACGACGAACAGCGCCGCGAAGAAGAGGAGCAGCGACCACTCGACCTTCGCGAAGGCCTCCGCGGGATCGCGCTTGCCGACGGCGATCATGAGCGCGCCGGCGGTGATCGCCACGACCGGCAGCGACAACCCGGCGAGCCAGGCGACGAGTGCGCCCGCGAACAGGACCAGCGCGCGCGCGACGAGCCCGCGATCCATCGGGCGTCCGGCGGCCACGGCGTTCGCCGCGCCGAACGGCCGGGCGAGCTCGCGGCGGAAGATCAGGGCGAGCACGCCGTAGACGATCGCGAGTCCGCCTAACGACGGCAACGCGAGCAGCGCCACGAAGTCGCGGTACGCGATGCCGCTCGAGATCCCGATCAACATGTTCTGCGGATTGCCGGTGATCGTCATCGCGCTCCCGACGTTGGCGGCGAACGCGATGCCAAGCAGGTACGGCAGCGGCCGTGCGCCCAGCGGCTCCAGCGCCGCGAGCACGAGCGGCACGAACACCAGACACACGGTGTCGTTGAGAAACACCGCCGAGAGCAGACCGCTCGCGACGATGATGGCGGCAAGCAATGCGTGGGGGGAGCGGAAACGGCGCGCGATCCAACCGGCGGCCCAGTCGAAGAATCCGCCGAGGTCGAGATAGCCCACCAGCAGCAGGACGCCGAGCAGGAACACGATGACGTCGATGTCGATTGCTGCATAGGCTTCACGTGGCGCCAATCCGCCCAACACCACCATCGCCACGGCGCCCATGAGGGATGCCGCCGGCCGATTCAGCCGCACGCCCGGGACTTGCTGTGCAGCGATGAGGACGTACGTCACCACGAAGATCGCGAGCCGAACGCTGGTCACGATTCGAGGGAGGTGGGCCGATGAAGGACGTTCCTGTGGAGACCGTCGGAGGTCCAACCGCACAGACGACGCCCGGGCCCGCACCCGCCGAAGCGACGGGCAAAGGTCTGGTGCTGGTGACCGGAGCGGCGGGCCTGGTCGGCTCGCACACGTGCGGCGAGCTCGCGCGCCGCGGATGGGCGGTGCGCGCGTTGGTGCGGAGCCCGACGAAAGCCGAGCGCCGGTTGGCGGGACTCCCCGTGGAGATCGTGTTGGGCGACCTTCGCAGCTCGGACACGGTGCGCGAGTCGGTGCGCGGCGTGGATG
>DASYXE010000459.1:0-4689 GCA_035935375.1 Gemmatimonadaceae bacterium
GAATCCGCTCCGCGAGGCAACCGTGCGTCCGCCCGTGTGCGGCGTCGAGCCCGGAGGCGCGAACCGCGCCAGTTCCTCGCCGCGCGCGCGGGCACGCTGTTCCTCGAGCGAGCTCCAGCTCCGCGCGCCGCGCACCAACAATCGCAGGTCGTCCACCGCCGCTACCAGCGCCGCGTTCGACGACGCCTCCCACGGAACCCGTCGCTCGCGAAGCGCTCGCGCCACCCGCTCCACACCGGCAGCCACCGCCGCGATCGCCGTCTGCCGAGCCATGGTCGCGCTGCCGCGAAGCCGGTGGGCGGCAGCCTCGAGCGCGTCGACGTTGGGCGCTGTCCCGCCTGGCCGCGCCGCGCCCAGCGTCGCATCCATCTGGTCGATGTACTCGCTGGCTTCGACGACGAAAAAGTCCAGAACGCGGACCGACGAACTCATGCAGGCTCCAACCGAGGAAACTGAGGGGGCAGCAAGTTACGGATAATCGAGGGGTTCGGTCAACGCGACCGTGCGGCATCCATGGCCGTACGCATCTCGCGTACCGACTGGCCGATCCCAACAAAGATGGCGCGACTGACGATCGAGTGACCGATGTTCAGTTCTTCTATCTCTGGGATCGCCGCCACGGGGCCGACGTTCCGTACAGTAAGGCCGTGTCCCGCGTGAACCGCCAGGCCCAACTCGGCGCCGCGCGTCGAGGCGCGTCGCAGGGCGTCGAGAGCCTTGTCACCGCCGCCCAAGGCGTAGGTCCCGGTGTGCAGCTCGATCGCGTCTGCGCCCAGCTCGCGTGATTGGTTCACCGCTCTCAGGTCAGGATCGATGAACAGACTGGTCCTAAGCCCGGCGCGTTTCAGTCGCGCAATGCCCTCGGCTAACCGAGCGGGATCCTGGTTCACGTTCAGTCCGCCCTCAGTGGTTATCTCCTGGCGACGCTCGGGAACGAGCGTCACCTGGTATGGCCGCAGTGCCGCCGCGATGCCGAGCATCTCGTCCGTGAGCGCCATCTCAAGGTTGAGGACGGTTCGGATGCTTGTGGCGAGACCGCGGATGTCGTCGTCATGGATGTGGCGACGGTCCTCGCGAAGGTGCGCTGTAATGCCTTCGGCGCCCGCATCTTCGCACAGCAGCGCAGCCGCAATCGGGTCGGGTTCGTCGGTTTTGCGCGCCTGCCTGAGCGTCGCCACATGGTCGACGTTGATGTAGAGCCGCTGATGATTCGCTCGCATTGGCTAGACGGCGCAGGTTCGCATGACTTTCACTCGGAGTGACATCGTGAAGCGCTTCGTCGCAGTCCTCGTTTTCCTCGCAGCGTGCAGCACCAGCGCCGCCCAACAACAGCCCGCGACGACGGTCTCGAGCAACGTCGTCGGCGCCGACAGCCCCCGCCAAGCCGTCCAGGCATTCCTCGCCGCGGCCCACGCGCAGGACCTCAAGGCGATGGCGCTCGTCTGGGGCACCAATGACGGGCCGGCGCGCGACGTCGTCCAAGCGTCACAGCTCGAAAAGCGCGAGCTGATCATGCAGTGCTACGTCACGCACGACTCGTATAGCGTGTTGAGCGAGGTTCCAGGCGAGAAAGGAGCGCGCGTCCTCTCGGTGTCGCTCACGAAAGGCCAGTTGGCGCGCCAGTCCAAATTCACTGCCGTGAAAGGCCGCGGGGACCGCTGGTTCATCCAGGATATCCAGCTCGAGCCGCTCAAGGATCTCTGCGCTGCCTCGTGAAATCGCAGGTGGGAACACAGCCGCCTGTTCACCCGTTTAGAATTCGGTAAGTTCGATCAGGACGCCTCCAGTCGCGCTGGGGTGGAGGAAGGCAATCTTCTTCCCCTCGGCGCCGATGCGGGGCGTTTCGTCGATGAGCCGGATGCCTGCCTTTCGACAGCGATCGAGAGCGGCATGCAGGTCGGGGACGGCAAAACAGATGTGATGGATGCCGGGCCCGCGACGCGCCACGTAGGTGGCAATCGGTGAATCGTCTCGTTCGGCTTCGAGGAGCTCCACGAGCGAGTCACCGGCAGCAAGGCCCGCGATGCGGGCGCCGTCGGCGTCGTCGAGCGGGACCTGTTCGAGTCCTATGATGTCGCGATAGAACGGAAGGATCTGATCGAGCGCGCGGACCGCAATGCCGATGTGGGCAATGCGCGCGCGGTCTGACGGAGCGGGTGTCGTGGACGGCATCGGTCTCCGGAGTAGTGTACAACGGTAAACTACACAGTAGATTCGCGGCGGGCGAAAATACACGGGGGAGGCAAGAGCAGCATGTCGAATGCATTGGCAGTCACGGACACCACGTTCGAGGATGAGATCGAGAAGTATGACGGCCTGGCCGTCGTCGATTTTTGGGCGACGTGGTGCGGCCCGTGCCGCGCGATCGCACCGATGCTCGACCAGTTAGCCGTCGAGTACGTGGGGAAGGCAAAGGTCGCGAAGTTGGACGTCGACGCAAATCAGAAGACCGCGATGCGGTTCAATGTGCGATCGATCCCGACCATTCTGTTCTTCAAGAACGGCAAGCTGGTGGACTCGGTCGTGGGCGCCGTGCCGAAGGCGAAGTTGGCGTCGAAGTTTCAGGAGCATTCCGTATCGGACACGGCGACGGCAAAGCAGGCCTGATCGCGTCGCGCTCCGATTGATCAACGAAGACCCGGTCTTGGGAACGTCCAAGACCGGGCTTTTTTTTCGCCCCGCGCTTAGACTGAGCGAGAGAGACGCCGGCGGCAGCCGGCCAACTTCAGTTCTCCAACCGACGCTGGTGGCGCGACCCGTGGTGACGTCTCCCTCCGGACGCTTGTACGTGGTCAGCACGCCGATCGGCAACCTCGGCGATTTGTCGGGGCGCGCGGTGGACGTGCTTCGTTCGGTGGACGCGGTGCTCGCTGAGGACACGCGCCACTCGCGTCATTTGCTCGATCACTACCGCATCGACACGCCGCTCGTATCGCATCACGAGCACAACGAGGCGCGTGAGACGCCGCGGATCCTCGAGCGCCTCAGCGCTGGAGAATCGTTCGCGCTCGTGAGCGACGCCGGCACTCCGTTGGTCTCGGATCCCGGCGCCCGCCTGGTGCGGGCGGCGTTGAACGCCGGCATTGCCGTGGTGCCGGTGCCGGGCGCGTCAGCACTCTTGGCGGCGCTCGTCGCATCGGGATTGGATGCCGAGCGCTTCACGTTCTTTGGTTTTCTGCCGCGGAAAGGACGCGAGCGCACCGAGGCGATCGACGCGCTCGAAGCGCTGGCGCACACGGCCGTGCTCTACGAGGCACCGGGCCGCGTGTCGGACACGTTGGCCGAGCTCGAGCGTCACGGTGCGGGGGAGCGAGAGGTGGCCGTCGCGCGCGAGCTGACCAAGCAGTTCGAGGAGACGCGACGGGGAACGGTGGCGGAGCTGGCGCGGTACTACGCAGATGCGCCGCCCAAGGGCGAAGTGGTGATTGTGCTGGCGGGACGTGTTCCGTCGTCACCGGATGAAGGGGCCGCACGCGAGCGGGCGCGCGTGTTGCGGCAGGGCGGGGCGAGCGCGCGCGACGTGGCGCGCGCCCTGGTGGAGGAACACGGGATCGCCCGCAACGCGGCGTACCGGCTGGCGCACGAGCCGGAGTAGCGCGTCCTTTGACCCACGTGCCGTGAGTGGTCCATGCCGATCCGACGTGTTGCCTTCATCCTCCTCGCCGCCGCCGTTTCGTTAGGCGCTGGCCGCGCCGCGCGGCGTGCGGGCGCATCCGATCCCGACGGGCTCGTGATGACGATCGCGCGGCTCCAGTACGACGGCGGCGGGGACTGGTACGCCAATCCGTCGAGCCTGCCTAACTTGCTCGACGCGATCGCCACGCGGACGTCGCTCAAGGTGGAGCGCACCGAGGCGCGCATCACGCTCATGGACGACCGGTTGTGGGACTACCCGTTCATCCACGTGACGGGCCACGGCAACATCCATTTCAGCGACGCCGAGGTGGCGCGGCTGCGCGACTATCTCGAGCGGGGCGGGTTCATCCACTTCAGCGACAACTACGGGATGGACGAGAGCTTCCGGCGCGAGATCAAGCGCGTGTTCCCGGATCGGCCGTTGGTCGACGTGCCGCTCACGCATCCCATCTACCACATCGTGTACGACTTCCCGCGCGGGCTGCCGAAGATCCACGTGCACGACGGCAAGCCGGCCGAGGGGTTAGGCATTTTCCTGGGCGACCGGTTGGCCGTGTTCTACGACTATCAGTGCGACCTGGGGAACGGCTGGGAAGACACGACGGTGTATCACGATCCGCCGGCCAAGCACGAAGCCGCGCTGCGCATGGGCGTGAATCTGTTCGTGTACGCAGTCACCAGCCGGCCGGTGTCGTGACGATCACCGGGCTGGTGCGGCGCGAGCGGTCGCGGTTGGGCGTCGCGATCCTGGCGCGCGGGGTAGCGGTGGGCATCGCGGCGGCGGCGGTGCTGCTGGCCGCGAGCACGATTGCGTTAGGCGGCGCGCGCTGGATCACGCGGCCCACGGCGCCGCTGGCCTCGTGGGTCGTGGCGCTGGTGGCGGCGGCGATCGCGTGCTGGTGGGCGCGCGGCGCGGTGCGGGCTCGGGCGTCCTCGCACGCGGTGGCGCGGGCCATCGAGTCGGAGCGGGCGCTCCGGCGCGGGTCGGTGCGCGCGGCCCTCGAGGTGCGCGAGGCCGGCGCGCTCGGCCGCCATGCGGCCGACGCGCTGGCG
>DASYXE010000460.1:0-4028 GCA_035935375.1 Gemmatimonadaceae bacterium
GCCACCTCTCGCCGACGCTGTACCCCGCGCGCCAACAGCAGCGCGCTCACGTTCGTCACCGCAATGCCTAACACGAGCGCCACCGCGCCAAGCATCAACGCCAGCGGTGCTTTGAGCGGCGCGACGTTCTCGGCTTGCAGCGGCGCCACGCGAACACTCGAGCCGCGCAACTCGGGATTGGCTCTCGTCAGATTTGTCCAGATGCCGCGCAGCTCCGATTGGGCGCTCCGCACCGTCGCGTGCGGCGCCAGACGTCCAAAGGTTTCGAGCGGATAGTTATCGCGCACGGCGGCAGCGTCCGGAGTGAAACGGAGCGGCTGCCACACGTCTGCCTGAATGATCCGCGATCCGTCGGGAACGCGAAACTCAGCCGGCAAGACGCCGATGATCTGCGTCGCCTGGCCGTTGAGCACCACGCTGCGCCCAACGATGGAGGGATCGCCGCCAAACGCGCGGTGCCAGAATTCATTGGAGAGCACCGCCACGTCGGGCGCACCTTGGCCGTCGTCGTCGCGCCCGAGTAACCGCCCCAACGCGGCGTGCGCGCGAAGCGTTTCGAAGAAATTGCCGGTGACGAGCACGCTGCCCGTGCTCACGGGCGATCCGCTCAGCTGCAGCACGGCCGAGCCCCAGGTGAGCGCGGCAAAGCTCTCGAGCTGACGAGACTGTCGCGCGAGATCGGCGTAATTGGCCGGCGACTGCGACTTCTCGCCTAACGGTCCGGACTCGGCGGTGATGCGGTGGACGGCCACGAGCCGGTCGGGATCGCCAACCGGCAGCGGTCGAAGCAGCGCCTGACTCACGGCGCTCCATGTGGCGGTGGTGGCGCCGATGCCAAGCGCGAGGCACATCACGCCACCGATGGCCAAGGCGGGGGTCTGGGCCAGACGGCGATGAGCCGTGCGGAGCTGCCGCAGAAAGTCATTCATGGTCGTTCGACAGCGGCTAGCGCGATAAGGTTGCGCTTCCTGTCCCGCTATCGGAAAACTCTGTGGGTGCTAGCCGTCGCGATCGCCACCGTGGCGCGTTGTCGCTCTGTTCTACTATACGACTGAGTATTATAGTTATCAGTTGTGCGCCTCACGTTCATTGAAACGCCTATGTTTCGCGCTAGCGCCAGAGGCGTTATGGATGACGCCGATCTGGACGATCTGCAGGAGAGGTTGCTCCACGATCCGCGCGCTGGAAGGCGGGCCATGAAGCAACTCATCGCCGCGATCGAAAGGGAGTCATGATGGCCAGGAAGAAGAGCACAGCATCGCAGTACGAGGCCAGGCTCGTCGAGAGCACGCGTCAGGCGCTTGCCATCGCGGGCGGCACGCTAGCGCCAGAACGCGTCACGGAGCGCGACGCATTTGTCACCCCGCCGCCAGCATTCGGGGCGAAGCGCATCCAACGTGCCCGCGCCAAGCTCGGGTTCTCGCAAGCCGTCTTCGCTCACCTCCTCAACGTGAGTCCTGCAACGGTCCGGGCGTGGGAGCAAGGCAGCCGCGAGCCGGACGGCGCAGCCGTACGGCTGCTCGAGCTTACCTCCCAGTATCCGCAGTTACTCGCGTCCAAAGTACGGCGCGTGTCCGAGTCACGTGCAGCGCTCTACAGGCCACGCAAGAAAAAGGTGGCATCGATTCGTACTTCCGTGAGTCGATAGAGGCGTCTCGCGTTTGGCCCAACTCCGGAATCTCGACCCTGAGCTTGCGGCGCGCAGCGTGCCGAGTGCCGGCATCATTGTGATTGCACGCACGAGATCGCCTCGCTGCGAGTTAGTCCGCGTGGTGCTCTCGGTTGGCGCCGCGTCGCCGGATGCGCATCACGGCTGCAGCAGATACCCATGGAGCACTCCTGCCGCGTCGAAGTAGCCTCCCACCACCTGGCGTCGAGCGTTGATCCCGAAGGCTCCGGTGACCGTCGCGCCGGGAATGTCGATCGTCGTGAGCAATCCATTGCTGAGCACGAAACCGTGTTCGTTAGGCCCACCGGTCAGGCACGGACTGGCGTCGCAGTACTGGCCGACGATGTCGCCGAGCGCATTGATGCCGCCGGTGTCCTCGTTGACATGCTTTCCGTCAGGAAGCGCCATCGTCGTGAACGTTCCGTCCCGGAACAGGAACAGCGCCGCATCACCACCTGCGACCCCGAAGCCGCCTACCGTCTCCCCGCGATCGTTGGTCTTCCATGCGTTCGTCTCGTTCGAACCGGGGACGTCGAGGATCGTGAACTGGCCGTCGCTGAGCAGGAAGCCGTGGAAGTCGCCGCTGCCCGGCACGGCGCACGGGGCACGCGTGCAGAAGCGCCCAACGATCTCGCTGCGGTCGTTGACGCCGAGCACGTTGGTGAAGATCGAGCCCGGCGGATCGAAGCTGGTGAACGCGCCGTCCTTGAGCAGGAAGCCGTGTCGGACCGCCGGCGCCGTGGGCAGTGTGTACCAGCCCACGATATCGCCGCGATTGTTGATCGCGCCGGCCACGGTAAATCCGGCGCCCGGGAAGTCGATCGTGCTGAGCTCGCCTGCCGCGCTGCGAACGAAGCCGTGTGTTACGCCGGCGCTCGCGTAGCGGCCCACGGCCACACCGTCATCGTTGATGGCGAACAACACAGTGGCCGTCGCACCGGGCACGTCCACGGTCGTGAACTGCCCAACGCCGACAAGGTCAGGTGAGCTGGACGCGTCTACGCCCGCCGGCGCGGTGCCGTCCGTACACGCGCTGCTCACGCCCGCCGCGCCCACCGCGACGAGCCATAGGACTAGCAAAGATCGTTTCATCGCGCCTCCTGGCTGTGGTTGGGCCGCAATGTGAGGAGACGCATTCAACCCGCATTCAGCGTTCGATCAGCGTTCCTTCAGAGCTCGTTTAGGCAGAGGTTTTCTTGCCGGGAACGGCGGTCGGGCCTACGTTAGTTCGTGCCTCGTCTCCCCGGCGACGCGCTCGCGACGCCAAGATTCCGGCTCCGGACGTTCGGAACGCTCCGACTCGTTGGGTCGGCCGGCGACGTGGTTGTCGACGATTCGGGACACCAACGTCGCAGACTGGCGTTCCTCGCGGTACTGGCGGCGTCGGGCGACGACGGCCGCACACGCGATCAGCTGCTGGGACTATTCTGGCCGGAGGTCTCCGAGGCGCGGGCCCGGCACTCGCTCGGCCAGTTGCTCTATGCGATCCGGACGTCGCTCGACAAGGACGCTTTCATCGGCGTGAATCCAATCCGGCTGAACGCCGACTTGGTCGACAGCGACGTCGGGGGCTTTGCGCGTGCACTCGCGCGCAG
Source organism: Gemmatimonadaceae bacterium (assembly GCA_035935375.1). Lineage (GTDB taxonomy): Bacteria > Gemmatimonadota > Gemmatimonadetes > Gemmatimonadales > Gemmatimonadaceae > JADGGM01. The sequence goes on from DASYXE010000460.1 coordinate 3,265, forward strand.
CGAGCTCGAGGCTGCCGTCGACTTGTACAACGGAAAGTTTCTCGACGGGTTCTATCTCAGCGCCGCTCCGGAGTTCGAGCGGTGGATGGACGCCGAACGCTCGCGCATCGAACGCACGTACACGGACGCACTGGAGCGCCTGGCGAAAAACGCAGAAGATGCACATGACGCGGCGACGGCAGCGCGATGGCGACAGAAGTTGATCCAGACCGATCCGCTGAGCAGCCGGCATGCGATCGGTTTGATTCGCGCCCTCGTGGACAGCGGAGACCACGCGGCGGCACTCCGGTACGCCGAGCGCTACGAGGCAATCCTGGGGCAGGAGCTCGGCACGAGCGTTGGGCACGCGGTGGCGGAGTTGGTCGCCGAGGTGCGCGCGCGAGAAGAAACGGCGTCAGTGGTCACCCGCGCCGGCGCACTCGCCCAGCATGCACGGCGGGCGGCGAGCTCCCTCCCGGCGCCTGACGGAGCGCCCGATGACGCCGGCCCCAGCGATGCCGCTCGGGTCGAACCACGACCGACGCATCGTCGCCGCATGCTGCGACCAAGCACGATTGCCCGGTATGGGGTCGCGGCATTCGCACTCGTGGCGTTGGTCGCGGTCCTCTCGCGGTTCCGACCGCGAGTGGCGCACGCTCACCCGCCTGCGATTGCAACGTCCACAATCGGCGTGCTGCCGCTCGCGAACCTCAGCGCCGACGCGCGCGACGCATCCCTGGTCGACGGCCTAACCGAAGAACTGATCGGGACGATTGCACGGATCC
>DASYXE010000461.1:0-1539 GCA_035935375.1 Gemmatimonadaceae bacterium
AGAATCACCGGTTCGGATCCATCGACGCTGCGACGGCCGAGCGACGCACGCGCACTGCGATGCGCAACCTGGGGTACGCGTTCGGCACCGTCTGGTCCCGCACGCTGGTCGACACGGCGGCCGACACGACGACGCTCGACCTACGCTTGCGGCCTGGGCCGCGCGCGCGCATCGCGCGGATTGACGTGACGGGAAACGACCTCCTGAGCGACCACGTCGTCGCGCGCGAATTACCGTTCCACGTCGGCGACTCCTACTCCGCATCCCAGTTGTCCAAAGGGCGGCGCGCCATTCAAGGGTTGGACATCATCCGCGAGGCACGCGTCGAGCTGGCGCCCGGGCAGAAGCCGGACAGCGAGGTCGCCATCAACGTCGCCGTCGAGGAGCAGCCGGTCCATGTCATCACCGGCGAGACCGGCTACTCGTCGCAGGATGGCGCGACGGCCCAGGTCGTCTGGACGCACCGCAATTTCACCAATGACGCGCGCACCCTCACCACGTCGTTAGGCACATCCACGGCATGGTTGGCGGTGGACCAGAACCCCCAGCGCTTCGTGCGCGGTGTGGTGACGCTCAAGCAGCCGTACGTGCTGATTCCGGAGCTCTCGGCGCTGCTCAGCCCCTTCTCCGAGTACCGCGACGACTTCCGGGACCGCTCGTGGGCCGTCGGCTCCGATGCCACGCTCCTCTATCGGTTAGGCCCGGTGTTGCTGCTGTCGCTCAAGTACGGCATCAGCTCCCGCCACGTGCTGCAGTACCGGAATGGCGATTTCTCATCCGGCCGGATCGACTTCCTCACCCTGCTCGCGCAGAACGCGCTCCTCGGGTCGCTGCACACCACGGTTCGCCGCAGCACCGTCACGTTCGACGCCACGCTCGGCGCACTCGACAACGTCACCAGCCCGCGCCAGGGATTCGTACTGCGGCCGAGCATCGAGGCGACCGCCGGGAGCGCGCTGAATACCGTGGAATACACGCGGCTCGACGTCACGGGGGCCGCGTACCATCCGCTCAACCAGAAGGTCGGCATCGCCATTCGATTCAGCGCCGGCCGCTTGTACCCGCGCGGCAAGAGCCTCACGCTCGAGGGCAGCGACTCGACGCTCAAGTTTCTCGAGCTGCGCGATGTCGCATTCACGGCGGGCGGAGCCACGGACGTGCGCGGTTGGAGCACCCAGCTCCTCGGTCCGAAGTTTCCCGATCTGCGTTTTCGGGTCAACGGCACCGATACCACCGCGGTGGCCACCGGCTACGTGCCCATTGGCGGCCTCGCACGCATCGCCGGCACCTTCGAGCTGCGCCTCCCATTCCCCGGGTTAGGCGACGACTGGGGTACGCACGTGTTCATGGACGGTGGACGCGTGTGGACCCCGGATCAGCGCTTCAAGACCAGCTTCACCTTGCCGGGCGATGATCGCTTCTTCATGTCCGTCGGCGGAGGCGTGGACTATCGCACCGTGATTGGAGCGGTGCGCATGTCGGTCGGCTACAAGCTCAACCCGTCGCTCGACGACGTGCGCGATCCGCAGAAAGTGCTCG
>DASYXE010000462.1:0-4140 GCA_035935375.1 Gemmatimonadaceae bacterium
AGTCCCTTGGGATGACGCCACGATCCACGTCATGAGCCACGTGGTCCACTACGGATCGTGCGTGTTCGAGGGCATCCGCTGTTACGACACGCCGGCCGGTCCGGCCGTGTTCCGCCTGCCGGATCACGTCCGCCGCCTGCACGACTCGTGTCGCATCTATCGGATGCCGATGCGCCACAGCACCGATGCGCTGGTCCAGGCGTGTCTCGACACGGTGTCGGCGAACGAGGTCCGCGCCTGCTACCTGCGCCCGGTGGTGATTCGGACGGGCGAGCAGATGGGTGTGTACCCCGTGGACGTCCCGGTCGAGACGTTCATTATCGCCTGGCGCTGGGGCAGTTACCTGGGAGACGATGCGCTGGCTAACGGAGTGGACGTGTGTGTGTCGAGTTGGCGCCGCGCCGCGCCGGATACCTTCCCGGCGTTGGCCAAGGCCGGCGGTAATTATCTCAACTCGCAGTTGTCCAAGACCGAAGCCAGGATGGACAAGTACTCCGAGGGCATCATGCTCGATTCCTTCGGGTACGTGGCTGAAGGGAGCGGCGAAAACTTGTTCCTCGTACGTGACGGCGTGGTGTACACCTCGGGATTGTCGTCTGGCATCCTCAGCGGAATCACGCGCGATTCGGTGATGCGGATCGCGCAGGATCTGGGGTATGAAGTGCGGGAGCAGACGCTGCCGCGAGAAATGCTCTACATTGCGGACGAGCTCTTTTTCTCCGGTACCGCGGCCGAGCTCACGCCGATTCGATCCGTCGACAGAATTCAGGTGGGGAACGGCAAACCCGGTCCCATCACGCGCGCGATTCAGGAGCAGTTCATGGGTATTGCGACCGGTCGCATCGAAGATCCGTACGGTTGGTTGACGCCGTTGCCGGTGCCGGCGGAGGCCGAGCGTTAGTGCGGCGACGCCACCGAATGATGCGGCCAGCGTCCAAATGGTTTGACGGTGCCGAGTTACGGCACTTTGTCGGTCTCGTCAGTGTAAGAGAGGGCGTAGCGCCGCGGGAATCGCGGCGCCATGTGACTCGCGGCGTGTCACGCTAGAGGACCCGCTCCCGCCCTGACGACCGTGGCGGGAGTTTTCGTAGGTACCGGAGGGGGAGGGTTCCGTGGTCGTCGGTTGTCTGGCGCTCAATGCTTCGTTCGAGCCACTCACCATGGTTCCGATGCGGCGCGCCTTGCGGCTCGTCCTCGATGGCAAGGCGGAGATCATCGAGGCCGATTCGGGTCGCTTCGTGCACTCGGAGCGACTGACGTTACCGCGCCCGGCGGTCATCCGGCTGGTCCGGTTCATCCACGTCCCGCGCCGGTTCCGCCGCCAGGTGACGAACACGTTCCTGTTCGCTCGCGATCGCTACCGCTGCCAGTACTGCGGTCGCACCGCGGCCGAGCTGCGTCCGCGGGAGTCGCTCACGCGCGACCATCTCATTCCGATGTCGCGCGGCGGCACGAACGACTGGACCAACGTGGTGACCGCGTGCTCCCCGTGCAACACGCGCAAGGGCAACCGCATGCCGGAAGAGATCGGTATGCACCCGCTCAGCGCGCCGGTCGAGCCGCACTTCGTGCACCTGAGTTGGGCCGTGCGCCGGCTCACGCCCACGCAGTCGAAGTACATCAAGTTGTTCTACGGAGAGGACACGCTGCACCAGCTGGAGCTGCTCGAGGCGGGGCATCCGATCCGCCGGTCGCGGACGCTGTTGGCCTAACGACTTACGGGCGGTATTCTCGCGTCCTCGCTTCGTAGTGCCGTTGTTTGCCGCCCAGGACGCTCGTGATCAGCGTGGTCACGCCGCGTCCTAACGCGGTCCCCGGGTTGCGGTCGCCGTGCACCGCCGGCGTGAGCTCGCCGTGCAGCCACCGCTCCACTTCGTCGAGATCGTTCACCGACAGCATCTCGACGTCCAGCGTGCAGATCCAGTAGTAGCGGTTGCGATCGCCGGCCTTGGGCGCGGCGATCGCCGGCGTGAAGGGTTTGGCCAACGCGGTGTCCACGTCCTTCATCGCGCCCAACGAACCGAGCGACGTCGCGCGGTCGGCGACGATGCGCGTCGCGCTGTAGCGGCGCTCCAACGGATTGTACCGCACGATCACGTCCCACTCGGCGTGCCGCTGGAGGTTGTCGAACAGGCCGCCGGCCTGCCAGAGCTCGAGCCGGTAGTGCAGGCGCGCCGGAAATCCGCTGTGCAACAGCTCGTCGAGGCTCCGATCGTCCAACACCTTCAGGGCGCTCACTTCGGGCACCATCGCGTCGGTCGTGACGTTGGGCAGTGCGACGACCAGGCGCGCATCGCGCTGTGCCGCAAGCGGCACCGCGATCGAGAGCAAGAGAGCGGTCAGCCACGCGAGCCGCACGAGTCAGAAGCGGTGCCGAAGACGGACGACCACGTTGAGCGGATTCGCCCAGTCGGTCACCGATTTGGCGACGAAGATGCCCAGCACTTCGGCGTCGAGCCCAACGCCGACATCCGCCTTGTAACTGCCGAGCGGAAACGCGCTCGCGTCCTGGATGCCGCCCCCCGGGGCCGGCGCGTGGAGCAGCCATCCACGCCCCGCATCAGTGAATGCCACCCACTGCAGCGGATGGTAGAACGTCCAACTCCAGCCGCCGCTGCCGCCGCCGAAGAGGTGCAGGTGCAGATCGCCGCGATACTCGACTTGTGCCAGGATGACGCGGTCGCACTGGGCCGGCGTGCCGCGGATGGTCTGGCCCGCGCTGCAGGACATGACATCCTCCTCGCCGGCCAGCGGCTGCCGGAAGTCGTAGCCGGGGAGCGAGCCCGATCCGCCTAACGAGAACCGCCGTTCCAGCGGCAGGGGATCGCCGCCTAACCAACCGCCGGCGAACAGCCGGAAGTTGAGTTGCGATTCCGGCGACAGACGGTTGTAGCGCCGGAGGTCGAGCACGCCGCGCGTGTAGGTCACGGGCACGGGCTGCCCGTCGGGCGACGGCGGCCGTGCCGTGGTCGACGTGGGCCCGAGCACCACGTGGTCGCTGAACCCGTGTTCGACCTCGGCGGTCACGAGCCAGCCCGTCCATGGATTGTCGCGATCGTTGCGCGTGTCGTAGCGCGCGTCGGCCGTCGCCAGCGTGAACGTGCCGGCGTCGAGCACGGGATTGGGCCGCCACGCGCCGTCGCCGCGGAACAGGGTCCACGGATCGCGCGTCGTCCTGGGCTGCCACCGCTCACGCCCCAAGCCCAACGTCAGGGACAGCGTCGGTCCGTCGCGGAGCGCCACATAGCCGCGCGCGCCCTTCCGATTGTAGTAGTCGCGGTAGTCGCGCCGCAGGAGGAACGACGCCAATCCGATTTCGCTGTCCTTGAGCTGCCAGTCTTCCACCGGCGCGACCTCGTCCAGGGCTTCGGCCCCGAACGCCACGCCGCGCGTGTAGCCGAGCTGCATCTCGGCCTGCACGTCGTAGCCGAGGTTGTCGGCCTTCCACGCGAAGTGGTCAGCCGAGCGATAGATGCCTAACGCTTGAACGCTGAACGGACCGAGCGACGAGTTCTGCCGGATCGTCGGGCCCAGGATGACGGGCAGCCCTTCGACGCGGTTGTAGGTCCCGCTGCGCAGCACCACGCGGTTGTGCGTTCGAAGGTGGCGCCGTTTCCAGTCACGAAACCAGTTCGCCAGTCCCTGCGACTCGTCGCGCAACGCCACGACCTGATCGCCTTCCAGGCGATACGGAAGGCGCGGGCGATACACCGTGATCGCGCCGCCCACGGTCGTGCTGTCGGCGCCGTCCACGGTTCCGCCCGTGACGACGAGCTGGCTGTCCACGCGCGCGCCGTGGAGCAGCGTCACGTCGCCGTTGATCACGACGACGCGACCCGTGACGTGTCCGGCGATCACGAGCGGGGCATCCAGAACCGCGACGTTTCCCGAGACCGTCTGGTCCTGCGCGATCGTCGTCGCCTTCGTTGCGCGCAGTGCCGCGGGCCGGTTGTAGAGAAAGGCGACCGCCGACGCGTCGTCGTACGACAACGAGTCGATGTGCTGCACCGTGTCGACCGCCTGCGCGCCCGCCCGCGTGCCCGCCACCGCCCACGCCAGCGCGCACGCCGCCGCCACCGCGAGGCGCCGTCTCACGATGCGCCGCCCCAGTCCACGCCTAACCGACGCATCCGCCGGGAG
>DASYXE010000463.1:0-12968 GCA_035935375.1 Gemmatimonadaceae bacterium
GCACGGTCCGACTGGAGGCCATGCTCGCGTCGCTCGGCGACGAGCCCATCGGGATCGCCGCCATCACCGCATCGGAGTTGCTCCACGGCGCGCTTCGGGGCGGCGATGCCGGCGTGCGCGTGCGGCGCGCTGCGTTTGCCGAAGCCGTGGTCGATCTCGTGCCCGTATTACCCTTTGGAGTGCCCGAAGCCAGGCGGCATGCCCAACTCTGGGCCGAGTTGGTCGCGTCAGGCGCTGTGATCGGGCCGCACGCACTGTTAGTCAGCGCGACCGCGCTGGCGCGCGGCTGGGGCGTCGTCACGATGAGCGAGCGGGAATTCGGCCGCGTGGCGGGGTTGCGAGTGGTGTCGGTGGCGGCGTTCCTCGTCTGAACGACCGGAGCTCGCGAGAGCGTCTCGACTCGCCCGGCGTCCGCCCCATCGACCGTTAGGAGTCCAGTTGATACACCGAGATGTGCTTCGTACTCTCGGCCCCGAACGGCGCCTGCTTCCAGTCCGCCCACCGATGCTCGAGGCGCAGCCCCGCAATGCGCGCCATGAGGTCCATTTCCGATGGCCACGCGTACCGGAGCGTCACCGGATAGAGCCGCGTCCCGTGCTCCGTTAGGACAATATGCTGGCTCGTGATCCGCTGCTGCGCCAGATCGAGCCGCGACGCATCGAGCCGCACCTCGCTCGATTCTACGCCCACCACGCGCACGGTCTGGTTGGCGACAAAGCGGGTGAGGTCGGGAACGAAGGCCTCGATCACGAACCGGCCGCCTGGTGCCAGGTGCCGCGCCACCGTCTCCATGCACCGGATCTGCTCTTCCTGCGCGAGCAGCGCGAAGAAGGTGTTGAACGCGATGAATGCCAGCGCGAAGCGCCCATCGATCGCGAAATCGGCGAACTCGCCCATGGCGACGGGAATCGCATCGCCGCCCGGCTTGGCGCGAAGTTTCGCCACCATTGCCGGCGATGCATCCACACCCTGCACGGCCACGCCGCGCCGGCTCAGCGGGAGTGCGATGCGGCCCGTGCCGATGCCCAACTCCAGCACCGGACCGTCGCCCGCGAGCGCGGCCAAGAACTCAATGCAGTGCTCGTCGTACGCGGCGTACCACGCATCGTAGACTTGGGCGATGCGCTCGCCGTATGTGTCTGCTGTGTAGTCGTCCACGGCCGCTCATCCTGGGAAGGCTGTCACCAAGCCCGTCGGTCGATTCGCAATGTCACGCGCACGCCTGGCCAGAGCAAGCAAGCCGCTGTCGCCATGCGAGACGTGCTGGCGATTTGGAACGGCGGACCGGATATTCGACCGCACACCCGGCGTCATCGTGTCGTGAACCTTCGCGCGGGGGATCAATGCGCGCAACGTGGAAGCACGCCGCTCGAGCGGCGTCGATCGCGGTGTGTTTCGCCAGTTTCTCGGCGAAGGCGCAGTCGTCGCACCCGATCACGGTCGGGGGCTATGGAACGGTAGACTTCCCGACCTCGACGCGGTCGGCGATGGCCGAAGGCGAATTCTCGCGCGGCATCCTGCTGCTCCACCTCTTCCACTACGACGAAGCGGCGGACGCTTTTCGGCAGGCGGAGCGCGCCGACTCGAGCTTCGCGATGGCGTACTGGGGCGAAGCGATGACGTTCACGCATCCCGTGTGGGATGAGCAGGACACGGCGGCCGGGCGCAAAGCGTTAGGCAAGTTCGCTGCGACGGCGGACGCCCGAGAGCGCGCCGCGCCCACCGAGCGCGAGCGCGCCTACATGCGCGCCGTCGACGCCCTCTACGGCGACGGTCCGAAGGCGGCGCGGGACACGCTCTTCTCGCAGCGCATGGCCGATGTGCTGCACGCGAACCCGCACGACGACGAAGCGCGACTGTTCTACGCGCTGTCGCTCATGGGTCTGAGCCAGGGCGTGCGCAACGTGCCCACGTACCTGCAGGCCGCACAGCTCGCCGAGAGCGTGTTCACGCGCCACCCGGATGAACCGGCCGCGACGCACTACTGGATTCACGCCATGGATGACCCCGAGCATGCGGCGCAGGCGCTGCCGGCGGCACGGGCGCTGGCGCGCGTCGCACCGAATGCCGGGCACGCCCAACACATGACGTCGCACATCTTCATGGCGTTAGGCATGTGGGACGACGTCGTCCGCGCGAACGAGAACACGATGCGGATGTTCGACGGCATGGCGGCCAAGAACGGCATGACGCACTTCTATTGCGGCCACGGCGAGTCGTGGCTGGCGTACGGCTACGTCGAGCAGGGGCGACTCGCCAATGCGCGGGAATGGGTCGTCGGCTGTGAGCAACAGGCCGCGAAAGCGAAGTACACGCCCGAGATGCACGACCTCGATCCCGATGCGTCCGCGATGGGCAGCGCGGTCGACATGTGGGCGCACTACATCATCGACACCGAGGAATGGACGGGCGAGATGATGAACTGGACGCCCGATCTCGACAGCGCCGCGGCGCCGCGGGTGTCGTTTCAGTTCACGCGCGGCTTCGCGGCCGCGCGGCGCGGCGATGGCGCCACGGCCAGCGACGCGCGAACCACCTTCGAGCACGAACGCGCGCGACTCGTCGCGCTGGTCGAGGCCGAACAGAATCCAGACCCCTCGGATGTGCAGTATGTCAAGGGCCTCGCGGTACTCGGCATCGAGCTCGAGGCGGAGACGAAGCTCGCGATGCGCGACGGGTCGCTCGATTCCGTTGGGGCGGTCACCCTGCTCACCACCGCCACGGTCGCCGAGGATTCGCTCGCCTATGCGTTCGGTCCGCCGCCGGTGTTCAAGCCGTCGCACGAGTTGTTAGGCGAGCTGCTCCTCGGCCTCACGCGCTACAAGGAGGCGCAGCGACAGTTCCAGGCCGCGTTGGCGCACCAACCGCGCCGCGTGCTGTCGCTGCGGGGTCTCGAGGCGGCCGCGCGCGGCGCCGGCGACACCGCGACCGCGTCGCGCGCCCAACGCGATCTGCAGGCGATCCAGCACTTTGGAGGGTCGACCGCGGGAACGTAGCCCAACCATCCGTCAGCCTCAGACCGGTGCGCCCTCAGCCCATCTCCGTGAGCATGCGGCCGAGGTCGGCGGCGCTGGCAATGCGGTCGCGCGGGTCCTTGGCCAGCAGCCGCAGAACGACCTCCGACACGCCGGCCGGAATCGCCGGATCCAACGATGCCGGCGCCGGCGCGGACTCGCGCAGCACGCGGGCGATGAGGGCCACCGGCGAGTTCGCCTCGAACGGCAGCCGGCCAGTTAGGCACTCGAACAAGACCACGCCGGCCGCGTACAGATCCGCGCGCTGATCGAAATCCTCGCCGAACAGCTGCTCCGGCGCCATGTACGATGGCGTGCCGACCAGCAGACCCACTTCCGTCAGGGCACTGGCCGCCCCGGTCGGCCGCGCGACGCCGAAATCCATCACCTTGAGCACACCGGACGCATCGAGCAGGAGGTTCTCGGGCTTGATGTCGCGGTGCACCACACCTTGCTCGTGGGCGGCGGCCAGGGAGTAGGCGAGCTGACACGCGATCGCCAGCGTCGGGGCGACGCCCAACCGGCCCCGCGTCTGCAGCAGCTCGCGCACGGTGATGCCATGCACGTATTCCATGGTCAGGAAGTACACACCGTCGCGCTCTCCGATGTCGTACGTTCGCACGACGTGCTTGCTCGAGATATGGCGCGCGAGTCTGATTTCGCGCTTGAACCGCTCCACACTCGCCGCGTCGCTCACCAGCTCCGAGCGCAGGATCTTGAGCGCCACTTGCTCGCCGAGCTCCCGGTCGAGCGCGCGATACACCATACCCATTCCGCCGGCGCCGATTTCCTCGACGATCTCGAATCGATTGGCGAACAGCTCGCCGGCGGCGAGCGCCGGCGGCTCGCGTTGGGCCGTTTGACGCGGGGCGTCACGCACAGCGCCGATCTCGCGCCTCAGCGCCTCCACCTGGTCGCGGAGCCGTGCCTCGCGCGCGCGGACCTGGTTGGCCATGCCGTCGAATACGCGTGCGAGGCGGCCTAACTCGTCGCCGCGGCGGGCGACCTGAGCGAGCGCCGCGCTGTCGTACCGGCCTGCTTCGACGGCCGTCGCCGCCTCGATCACCTGGCCGACTTCTCGCAGGTACTCGAGCTCCGCGTCGCGGAGCCGCTTCTTGTCGAGACAGGCGCCGACGCGCGCGCGCAGCAGCACCGGGTCGAACGGCTTCGAGAGGTAGTCCTCGGCTCCGTGCTCGATGCAGCGCACGACGCTCGCGACGTCGTCGAGCGCCGAGATCATGACCACCGGAATGTCACGAGTTGCCGGGGCGGACTTCATGCGTTCGAGAACCGCGAGCCCATCGAGATCCGGCATCATGACGTCGAGCAACACCAGCTCGAATTTTTCGCGCGCCAGCATCGCGAGCGCGGCGTGCCCGCCGGCGGCGCAGACCACGTCGTGGCCTTGGCGTCGGAGACGGCGCTCGAGCACGGAGCGGTTGTCTTCGATGTCATCGACGACCAGGATGCGCGCGCCACCCACGGCGGCAGCCGCGACCGGCGCGCTTCCAACGGCAGGCTGGTCGCCGGTGCGCGTCAGGCGTGCGCGATCGACCTGGTGCGGCAGCTCCACCGTGAGCAACCGTTCGGCGGAGCTCCGGATGCGGCGCACGTCGCGCTCGAATTGCGGATCGGGCGCCGCGGCCTCGAGGGCCGCCAACAGCTCGCTCGTGGCAGCGACGATCCGCTGTTGCGGCTCGCGCAGCGCGTTGCGCAGCGCGGTGAACTCGTCCTCCGTGATCTCGCCGCGCGTCGGCGGTACGGCGGCATTGATGCGCTCGAGAATGTCGCGACCGGCCGCGAGCGTACGTTCGAGCGCGCTGCGACGCGCGTCGTCGGTCGCATCTTCGACGAGCATCTCACAGTAGCCGATGATCAGATTGAGCGGCGTGCGCAGCTCGTGGCGCAGCTCGGCCACCGACTCCGGCGTGGTGAGTCCGCTCACGCCGGTCTCGCGAGCAGCGCCTCGATCTTGCCTAACAGGCGGTCGAGCTCGACGGGCTTCGTGTCGTAGTCGTCGCAGCCGGCGGCGAGTGCCTTCTCGCGGTCGCCAGACATCGCGTGGGCCGTGAGGCCGATGATCGGCACGTGGCGTCCCGCCGTTTCGGCTTCGCGAACCCGGCGCGTCGCCTCCCAGCCGTCCAACTCGGGCAGACTCATGTCCATGAGGATGAGGTCGTGCCCGCCCGCGAGTGCCATCGTCACGCCCTCGAGTCCATCCACCGCCAGAGCCACGTCGTAGCCTTTTCGCTTGAGGCGGCGCGACAGCATGTCGCGGTTCATTTCGTTGTCCTCGACGAGAAGAATCGTCGGCATGCCCTACCTCACGTGTTGCGGGACGGCGTTTGCGGCCGCCGCGCGGACTTCGGCCAGGAGCGCCTCGCTGTGCAGCGTCCGTTTCTGGAGCACGCGCTCGACGCCGCCGTTGAGGCGTTGGCGGTCATCGGGCGAGAGCGTGCGCGCGGTGATCACGACGACCGGGATGTCGCGCCGCGTTTCGTCCTGTCGGACCACGTCGAGGAACTCGAAGCCGTCCATCTCGGGCATCATCAGATCGAGCAGCACGAGCGCGGGACGCGCGGCGGCCATGCGCTCCAGCGCAACGCGCCCGTTTTCGGCTTGCAGCACGGTCCAACCGGCCTTTTCGAGCGTGCGGGCGTACAACGTCCGCGTGTGCTCGTCGTCCTCGACCACCAGCACCGGACCCGACGACTTGTTGGGCACGTGTCGCCTAACGAGCGACGCCAGGCGCTTCCGCTCGATCGGTTTGGTCAGGTATTCGGCGGCGCCGAGCGCGAAGCCCATGTTGCGGTCTTCGACGATGGTTTGGAGGATCACCGGGATGCCCGCGATGTCCGGATCCGCCTTGAGCGCGGCGAGCACGGCCCATCCATCCATACCCGGCATGAGGATATCGAGCGTGATGAGCGCGGGCCGGCGTTCGCGCGCGAGGCGCAGTCCGGTGTCGCCGTCGGCGGCTTCGATCACCTCGTAACCTTCTCGGGCGAGCACGCGGTGGGTGATCGCGCGCGCGGCCGGGTCGTCATCGATGATCAAGACGGCGGTGCCCCGCGGCGCGCGTTGGGCGGACTCGGGCGCCGCGCCGGTCGCGGTGGCCGCCGGTGCCTCGCCTAACGGAATCGAGGCATCCACGGGCAGGCGGACGGTGAACGTGGACCCGCGGCCCATGTCGCTCTGGACGCTCACATCGCCGCCCATCAGCTCGCAGAACCGGCGCGTGATGGCAAGGCCTAACCCGGTGCCGCCGTATTTCCGGCTCGTGGTCGTGTCGGCCTGGGAGAACGGCTCGAACAACCTGGACATCTGCTCCGCCGTCATGCCGATGCCGGTGTCGCTCACGCGGAGCACCACGGCCGCGCCGCGCCGCTCGGCGTCGAGCGCAATGTGTCCGTGCTCGGTGAATTTCGACGCGTTGGACAACAGGTTGAGCAGCACCTGCCGCACCCGCGTGAGATCGGAGCGAATGGCGCCCAGGTCGGACGCGCAGTGCACCGTCAACGTGTTGGTGCGACGGGCGACTAACGGCTCGACGGTCGTGGCGACGTCCTTGATCGCCGTGGTCAGGTCGAACGTCTCGAGATACAGCTCGAGCTTGCCGGCCTCGATCTTCGAGAGGTCGAGCACATCGTTGATCAGCGCGAGCAGGTGGCGGCCGGCGGCGCGAATTTTCTGAAGGTCGGGGACGTAGTCGCCGTGGCCGCGATCGGTGGCGTCCTCCTCCAGCATTTCGCTGTACCCGATGATCGCATTGAGCGGCGTGCGCAGCTCGTGGCTCATGTTCGCGAGGAACTGGCTCTTGGCGCTGTTCGCCGCTTCCGCGACTTGTTGCGCCGAAAGCAGCTCGCTCACGTCGTGATACAGCCCCATCATGCCGGTGCGCACGCCGTCGACGATCACGGGAACGGCCAGTACCTCGACATCCACCATGCTGCCATCCTTTCGCCGCCGTTGGCCGATCCCCTGCACCGTGCGCGACTGCGCGGCCTGAACCGTATACGACACCGCCTGGCTGCGCGTCTCCGGCGTGGTGATGAGATCGTCGAGATTCGCGCCGATCACTTCGCGTTGGGCATAGCCGTAGAGATGCTCGAACGCGGGATTGCACGACTGCACGTGATGGTTGACGTCGAGCACGACGATCGCGACCGGGCTGTTGCGCACGAGCACCTCGAAGTACTGGCGCTCGCGTTGGGCAGCGGCGAAGAGGCGCGCGTTCTCGAGCGCGATCGCAGCTTGTTGCCCGAACAGCGCGAGGAGGCGGCAATCCGCCTCGGAAAACGTGCGCTTGGGGTCTTCGTGCCACACATTGATGGCACCGACCGCGCGCCGCCCCATCATCAGCGGCGACACGACGACCGCTCGCGCATCGATGCGCGCGTACTGCGGCGACCGTCCCGCCCACGTCTGGTAATCGGGAATCATCATCTGCTCGCCGGTCGTCACGACGAGCCCCATCGCGCCTTCGTTGACTTTGAGATGCGTGCCGCGGGAGTCCTCCGTCATGTTGTGATTCGCGGCGACCACCAGCTCGCCGGTGCGATCATCGTACGTCGCCAGCTCACCGCCGGCCGCGTCCAACAGGGTGACGGCGCGCGTCAGCACGGCGTCGAGCAGCCGCGAGAGCTCGAGGCTTCCGGAGAGATCGGTGATCGTGTCGAGCAACGCCTGTCGCTCGTCGGCGCGACGTCGCTCGGCGGCGGCGAGACGTCGCTGCTCGTCGATCAAGCGGATGCGCGCGAGCGCGATCGCGGCGTGCTGTGCCGACGCCGTGAGGATCTCGCGATCGACCGGCCCGAACGCGTCGGGCTCACGACTCTCGACGACGAGCACGCCGAGCACATCATCGCCGGCGCGGAGCGGGACATCGATTTCGGAACCACTCCCGAGTCCGGCCACGTACTCGGGCTCGAGTGTCACGTCGGGCGTGTAGTGCAGCGTTCCATCGAGCAGCGGACGCGCGCTCAGACCCTGGCCGCGCGGGATGCGCATGCCGTGCGGGATGTCGTCCCAACCGACGGACGCGCCTAACACACGCTCGCCGGCGGCGGGATCCAACAAAAACACACCGATGAAATCGTAGCCGATGGCTTCATCGTGCAGGCCATCGACGACGGCGCGACACACTTCGGCTTCGGTCTGCGCCGATGCGATGGACGCGCTCAGTCTGAGCAACGCGGACTGGCGCCGAGCAAGGCCAGCCGTGTTGCTGTCGGGGGGGCGTGGTGCTTTCCGAGCTTGCGCCATTGGGAGGCCTCGCTCGGGATAAGGTATCGTTTTTGGTGCTGGCCGCTAGGCGAACCTCAACGGAGCTGGGCTCGGATCGACGAGAGGCGGAAGTTGCCGAGCGCGGGTGTGTCTCAGCTCTCGCGCGATGCGGCGGCCAGGTTCTCGAGCACCACGCGGGCATTTCGCTCGAGGCCTTGTCGCTTGGCGCGCTTCATCGGCGATCCGCGGAACGCGTCGCGGAACGCGGCGTCGTCCATGGTGAGGATGTCGCGCGCAAGAGCCGCCGATTCCTTGCCGGCGATCGCGGGGCGAGCCGCGAATGGCGAATCGTCGGCGAGCGCGCGTGCGAACTTTTGGTTCCACGGACACACGTCCTGACAGATGTCGCAGCCGTAGAGGAGGTCGTCGACCAACGGGCGCAGCTCGTCGGGAATGTCTCCACGCCGTTCGATGGTGAGATACGAGATGCAGCGTCGTGCATCGAGCACGTGGGCTGCTGTGAATGCCTGCGTCGGACAGGCGTCGAGGCATCGCGTACAGCGACCGCAGTGGTCGGCCGCGAACGGTGCATCGGTGGCGAGATCGAGCGCGAGAAACAGCGCGCCGATGAAGAAATAGGATCCGAGTCTCGGATTGATGAGCATGGTGTTCTTGCCTGACCATCCGAGGCCAGCGCGTCGCGCGAGATCGCGCTCGAGCACCGGGCCCGTATCGACATAGGCTTTGCCCGACACGTCGCGGCCGACCTCCGAGGCGATCCACGCGTGCAGCGCGCGGAGCTTGTCGAGCATCAGGTCGTGGTAGTCGTCGCCACGGGCGTATCGCGCGACGCAGCCCGAGGGTTCTCGTCCGCCGTAGTCGAGTCCGACGACCACCGCGCACGTTGCGCCCGGAACCGGCCGCCGCGCATCGCGCCGCACCTCGGTGCGTCGCTCGAGATACGCCATGTCGCCGGCGTAGCCGCGGGCAATCCAGTCATCGAACGCGTCGGCAGAATCGGCGACGCCTAACGGAGCAACGCCGGCCAGGTCGAAGCCGAGGCCGTACGCCTGCGCCTTGACGCGGTGCGCGAGCGGCGGCACGCGAGGTGTGGTCACGGTGGCGTCCCTACCCAGCGCGCGTATCGGATGACATCCTCCGCGGGTGGAACCGCATCGTAGTCGCCGTAGGCGGTGTACATGCGCCACCGGACGTAGTCGCGTGCCGGTAGCGGCAGAAACGGCGGGCGCGCGTACCAATCGCGCCGTCTGAACCGCCACGCAACGCGCAGCAGATCGACCGCCACTCGTGGTCGCACGGCGGCGCGTGCGGCGAGCGTGAGGACGAGGCGCGACCAGGAACGCTTCATCGACCGGCTATCGTTTGTCGTCAGCGGTGTCTCCGGCGCCGGGGTGGTATCGGCAACGTCCTTTCAATTTCACGAGGAGCCTGTGCTCTCTCAACTGGCGTATCAAGTCGTGTCGCTGAGCGGGGCCGTGCTGGTCCTCATCGGATATGCCGCGCTGCAGCGCGGCGTGCTCCAGCGCGAAGATCGATGGTTCAACCTTCTCAATTTCGTGGGCTCGGCCCTGCTCGCGTGGATCGCGATCCTCGACCGCCGATGGGGTTTCATTTTGCTCGAGGTCGCATGGGCCGTGCTGTCGATTCCACCGCTGGTCCGCCGGCCGCGCCGACCGTCCTCCTGAGCGTCACACGAAACTGCGTCCGTCGAGAATGCCCGGCGCCGGAATGCCCAACAGCCGAAGGGCGGACGGCATCGCATCCACCGTGCGGCGCGGGCGGCTGCCTAACGGACGACTGGCGAGGAACGGCACGAGCATGTGCTCGCGCAGCAGCGCGCCGTGCGTGCTCACGTGCGGGATGGGCTCGTACCGCGCGCGCAGGTCCCAGCCGAGCGCAGCGGACACAATGAGGTCGCCCGAGCGCGGTGCGGCGGCCAGCGATGCGACTTGAACCAGCGCATCGGGATACGGTCCTTCTCGTGACGCCTCGTGGGACTCGACCGAGTCGAGCGGAGGCATCTCGCCGAGGCCGAGCGGATCGCCGGTTTGGGGACGATACGCCAGGCGATTTCGCTCGCGCTCGATGAACGCCGCGCCGCGCGCACGCGCGCGGACCTCGACACGATTCGCGCCGTGCGGAAGAATGAGAAGGTCAACGGCCTCCCGCTCGATGAGCATGTCCGCCAGCGATGCCCAACGATCGCGCAGCGCGGGCCACCAGCGCCGCTCGCGATCGTGGGGGTCGAGATAGAGGTGGGCCATGGCGTTGCCGCTCACCATCACGGCCACGTCGGCACGGGGCGTGAACACCCAGGGGTGTGCGATCACGCGGTGTCCGGCGCCTCGGATCGCGCCGGCGAGATCGTCATGCGCCGACACCGGTGTGTGTCCGTGGTCGCTCGCGATCCAGAGATGCGTGTGATCCCACCTTCCCGCGCGCTCGAGATCGGCGCGGAGCGCGCCCACGTACTCGTCTAACGCAACCACGGCGCGCTGCGCATCCGGCGACGCATGCCCCGATGCGTGCGAGCACTTGTCGAGCGCGAGCAGCGCCACGAACGTGATGGCCGGCTCGCGCTCGGCAATGCGTGCTCGCGCGGCACTGATCGCGAGGTCGTCGATCGCGAACCACGCGCGTGCGTCGCCGCGCCAGTGCGTGCGCGCGAGATGCCAAAGCAGTCGCGCGTTGCGTCCCATTTGCGATCGTCCGCGCGCGCCGCGCGCGATCATGCTCATCGCGGTGAACCGCGACGGCGCCAGCTCGAACACGGTGCGCGCATCGCGATCGAGATCGCGGTCCATGTGTCGCATCTCGGCGCCAAGGTAGCTGCGGCAATGCGGCGGCAGGCGACACCTCGTGCGCGCACGGTCGTACCAACGCAAACCAGGAAGCCCCACCGGCCCCGGATAGCGGCCGGTGAGGAACGGCGCGTACGCGGGACCCGTGACCGACGGAAACACCGTCGTGATCGTGTGGAGCCCGCCTTCGGACCTGAGCCGCGCGAGATGGCCGAGCTCGCCCCGGGCGAAGGCTGCATCGAACACATCGGCGCGTGCGCCGTCGAGCAGAATCAGAATGAGTGGCAATTCAGTCCGTCGTGTATCGGGTGAGCGGGTGCGGCGTGTGTCCCTCCCGAGCAAAGCAGCGGCGGACTAGCTTTGAGTTTCTCCTTCCCGCTCACACATGGCCTCACGATCCAAACCTCGAAAGAAGCGCGGTGCCATGGTGACGGCATCGGGCAAGACAGCCGGCGTACAGCAGATGGCAGAGGCCGAAGCAGGAGCGCGCGAGGGCCTGCGCGAGCGGACGGAAGCAGGTCATCTCAAGGCGGGCCGGGTTCCACCGTCACAAGTCGAGCGCGGCCGGCAAGCCGGCGCGGTCAAGATCATCGACGAGCGACCGATCGACCAGTCCATTCGCGACTACGTCCCACCGCTCATCACCGAAGATGAAAAGTTGCTGCGCGCGAGCGGATCGCGGCAGCCGTCGGGCGATTTCACCCGCACGGATCCATGGCGACTGCTGCGCATCATGTCCGAGTTCATCGAGGGATTCGACACGCTCGCGACGATCGAGAAAGCCGTCACGGTGTTCGGCTCCGCACGCGTCGGTCCGGATGATCCGCAGTACTCGGCGGCGCAGGAGACCGCGCGCCTGCTCGCCGAAGCCGGGTTCGCGATCATGACGGGCGCGGGTCCCGGCATCATGGAAGCCGGGAACAAGGGTGCGCGGCTCGGGCATGGGCGGTCGATCGGGTGCAACATCGAGCTCCCGTTCGAGCAGGGCGCGAATCCGTACGTCGACACGCTGATCAACTTCCGCTACTTCTTCGTGCGGAAGACGATGTTCATCAAGTATTCATCCGCGTTCATCATCTTCCCGGGTGGATTCGGCACGTTAGACGAGTTGTTCGAGGCGTTGACGCTCATCCAGACGGGCAAGATCTATCACTTCCCCGTCGTGATGTTCGGCCGGCACTACTGGGCGGGCCTGATCCGGTGGTTGCACGCGCGGGTGTTGCAGGAGCGAAAGATCTCGCCGGGCGATTTGGAGCTCATGCTGCTGACGGACGATCCGGCGGAGGCGGCGAAGGCGGTGATCGACGCGTACGAGGCGCGGTCGGCGGTCTCGCGGAAGTGAGCGCCCACGGGCGCGGTGCGATCCACGTTAATCGTTAGGCGGCGGGCGATGGCGAAATCGAAAAGGGGCGGTGCGGCGCGCCGCGGACCGACGGCGGCGGCGCCCAAGGCGGCGCAGAAGCGCCAGGCCGAAGAGCGCGAGCGCACGCGCACGGCGCACGTCGCGCGCGAAACGAGCCGGTTCCTCAAGGGCCAGCGGATCGATCCGCGGCGCATCGACGGCACGGAGAGCGTGTCGCAGCTGATCGACGAGACCTTCCTCGCGTACAACGCGGGCCGGCTCCGCGAGGCGGCGCGGTTGTTCACCGAGAAGATGCTGGAGCGCGACGTGACCGTTGGGCTGACGCTCACCGGCGCCCTCACGCCGGCTGGGTTGGGCCTGGCCGCGCTCATCCCCCTCATCGAGGCGGGGTTCGTGGATTGGATCATTTCCACGGGCGCGAACCTGTATCACGACACGCACTACGGGCTGGGTCTCTCGATGCACCGCGGGAACGCGCAGGAGAGCGACGTGGTGCTGCGCGAAGAAGGCGTCGTGCGCATCTACGACATCTTCTTCGACTAC
>DASYXE010000464.1:0-6229 GCA_035935375.1 Gemmatimonadaceae bacterium
TCTCGTTCGAGGTCGCGCGCGGCGAGGTGTTCGGATTCCTCGGCGCCAACGGCGCCGGGAAGACGACCGCGATCACGATGCTCACCGGTCTCCTGCTGCCCACGTCGGGCGAGGCGCGCGTCGCGGGCTACGACGTCAATCGCGAGACCGAGTCGATCCGCCGCCGCATCGGGTACATGAGCCAGCGCTTTTCGTTGTACGAGGACCTGACCGTGCGCGAGAACATCGAGCTCTACGGCGGCATCTATGGCCTCACCGACGAGCGCATCGCGACGCGGAGCACAGAGCTCATCGACCGGCTCGGTCTCGACGAGGTGCGCGACACCCTCGTGGGCAGCATCCCGCTCGGATGGAAGCAGAAGCTCGCGTTTTCCGTGGCCGTCATCCACGAGCCGGCGGTGGTGTTCCTCGATGAGCCCACGAGCGGCGTCGATCCAATCACGCGCCGGCAATTCTGGGAGATGATCTACACGGCCGCGGCCAAGGGCACCACGGTGTTCGTCACCACCCACTACATGGATGAGGCGGAGTACTGCGACCGCGTGTCGATCATGGTCGATGGCGCGATTGCGGCGTTGGGCACGCCTAACGAGCTGAAACGTCAGTACGGCGCGTCGACCATCGAAGACGTGTTCGTGCGGCTCGCGAGGCCGGCCGCATGACGCGCCCATCCGCTCCCTCGCGCCGCGGGCCGCTGGTCGCCTTCATGGTGAAGGAGATTCAGCACATCCTGCGCGACCGGCAGACGCTCACGATCCTGATGCTCATGCCGCTGCTGCAGGTGCTGTTGTTCGGGTATGCGCTGCGCACGGACATCCAGGACATCCGCGTGGCGGTGGTGGATCCGACGCCCGATTACGCCACGCTCGCGCTCCGCAATCGGTTAGGCGCGACCGATCGGTTCACGATCGTGCAGGTGCTGCCCGACGCATCGCGCCTCGAGACGCTCTTCCGCCGCAACCAGGCCGATGTCGGCGTCGAGCTGGCGCCGCGATTCGGCGCGCGACTGGCGCGCGGCGAGCCGGCGGACATCCAGCTCATCGCCGACGCGTCCGACCCGAACGGCGGGACCACGATGGCCGCGTATGTGGATGCCGTGATCGACGATTTCGCGACCCAGATGGGCGCGTCGGGCGGCGCCGTCCACGTCGCGCTGGACACGCGGATGCGCTTCAATCCGACGCTCGCCAGCGTGAATCTGTTCGTTCCCGGTCTCATCGCGCTCGTGATCACGCTCGTGTCGGCGCTCATGACGGCGATTTCGTTGTCGCGCGAAAAGGAACGCGGCACGCTCGAGTCGCTGCTCGTGTCGCCGCTCCGTCCGTGGCAGATCATCGTCGGCAAGGTCCTCCCCTACCTCGGGCTCGGCCTAACGATCGTGTTGCTGGTGCTGACGGCGGCCTGGGGCGTGTTCCGCGTGCCGTTCCGCGGCAGCCTCGCGCTGCTGCTGGGCGAGGCGCTGCTCTACACGCTCGTCTCGCTCGCCCTCGGCGTGCTCATCGCGGCGCGCACATCGTCGCAGCGCAGCGCGATGCTCGGCGCGCTGGTCGGTACGATGATGCCCAACGCGCTGCTCTCGGGGATGATCTTCCCGATCGCGAGCATGCCCGCGTGGCTGCGCGCGGTCACCTACGTCGTGCCTGCGCGCTGGTTCATCATCATTGCGCGCGGCGTGATGCTCGAGGGCGTGGGCGTGGTCAATCTGTGGGCCCAGACGTGCGTGCTCGTGCTCATGACCATCGTGCTGCTCGTCGCCGCCGTGCGCAGCTTCGACGCCCGGCTCGCCTGACCATGCGCACGCTCCGGTTCCTGCTCCGCAAGGAATATCGACAGATCGTCCGCGATCGGATGATGCTCGCGCAGATCCTCGTCTTGCCGGTCATCCAACTGCTGCTGCTCGCGAACGCGGCCACGTTCGAGGTCACGCGCGCGCGGCTGTATGCGGTGGACCTCGACCATACCGTGACGTCGCGCGCGCTCATCGACCGGCTGCTGTCGTCGGGCCGCTTCGAACTCGCGGGCCGCTCGGGCTCGATGGCCCTCGCCGACGCCGCGATGCTCGACCGGCGCGCCGATGTCATTGCGCGCATCCCGCGCGACTTCGAGCGCGACCTGATGCGCGAGGATGCCGCGCCGGTCCAACTGATTCTCGACGCGAAGGACGGCGCCGCCGCGGCCGTCACGCGGTCGTATGCGGGCACCATAGTGAGCGACTACGCCGCCGAGCTCGGCGCCGCGCGCCCCGGAGGGCAGGCCCTTGCGTTAGGCACGCCGGCGCCGGCCGCGCCGCGCGTCGAGGTGCGCTCGCGCGCCTGGTACAACCCCGACCTCGACTACCAGGACTACATGGTGCCCGGTATCCTGGTCGAGCTCATCACCATCGCCGGCACGCTGCTCACGGCCGTCAACATCACGCGCGAGAAGGAAATTGGCACGCTCGACCAACTCAACGTCACGCCCGTCACACGAGCGCAGTTCATCGCGGGGAAGCTCATCCCGCTGTGGTCGATCGCGCTCCTCGAATTCGGCGTGGGTCTCGCGGTGGCGGCAATCGTGTTCCACGTGCCGATGCGCGGCAGCGTCGCGCTCGTGGTCGGAGTGGCCGCGGTCTACCTCGTGGCCGCACTGGGCATCGGCCTCTGGGTGTCGACCATTGCCGGCACGCAGCAGCAGGCGATGTTCATCACGTTCTTTCTCATGCTCATCTACCTGCTCATGAGCGGACTCTTCACGCCGCTCAGGAGCATGCCGGCCTGGGCACAGTGGATCGCGCATCTCAACCCCGTGATGTATTTCGTCCGGATCATGCGCGATGTCCTCATGAAGGGAGCGGGGCCATCCGATATCGCGCCCAACGTCGGCATCCTCGTGCTCTACGGCGCGCTCGTGTTCACGCTCGCGGTGCGCCAGTACGCGAAGCGATCGGCCTGAGCCGAAACCACCGCTCAGCTCGCCACGCCGGTTATCGCTCGCTATGATGCCGGTATCGCGAGCGGAGCGGTGGTGGTGAGCAGGTTCACGCTGACTGTCAACGGACGGCGCCTAACGGTAGATGCGGCACCGGACACGCCGCTGCTGTGGGTGCTGCGCGACCGCCTCCGCCTCACGGGTACCAAATTCGGCTGCGGCGCCGGACTTTGCGGCGCGTGCACCGTGCAACTGGACGGCGTGCCCTCGCGATCCTGCAGCATCCCGGTCAGCGCCGTCGGTGCGCGAACGGTGGTCACCATTGAGGGGCTGGCGCCGGCCGGAGGGACGAACGGACAGGCTCTCCACCCTGTGCAGGCCGCCTGGATCGCCGAGCAGGTGCCGCAATGCGGGTACTGTCAATCGGGCCAGCTCATGGCCGCAGCCGCGTTGCTCGCCGCGCACCCGCACCCGACCGACGCGCAGATCGATGCGGCAATGACCAACATCTGCCGCTGCGGCACGTACGGACGCATCCGCGCCGCCGTCCATCGCGCCGCAAAGGAGATGGCCGATCGTCCGGCGACCACTCGCACGGCACCGGGCGCGGACAAGGATACGGAGCATCGGCCATGAGCGGGCGCGATCTCGACCGCCGCGAGTTCGTGCGACTCTCCGCCGCCGCCGGGGGCGCGTTCCTCCTCGCGGTCGCGCTGCCGCGGCGGGCGTTAGGCATGGCGGGTGTGGACGAGCGCGAGCGCGATGCCCGCGACGACGCCTTCGCGCCCAACCTCTGGCTCAAGATCGACCCAACCGGCGACGTCACCATCCTCTCGCACAAGTCGGAGATGGGCCAGGGCGTGTGGACTGCCCTGCCCATGATCGTCGCCGAGGAGCTGGACGCCGACTGGGCCCGCGTGCGCATCGAGCGCGCGCCCACCACCGCCGACTTCGACAGCGCCACCGGCGGCAGCTCGAGCGTCTCCGATTCGTGGGACACGCTCCGGAAGGCGGGCGCCGTCGCACGCGCCATGCTGGTGGCGGCAGCCGCGCAGCACTGGAGCGTCCCGGCCGACTCGTGCACCACCGAGCGCGGCGTTGTCGTGCATGCGGCGAGCGGGAGACGCGCATCATACGGTTCGCTCGCCGGGGCGGCGGCCAAACTTCCGGTGCCCGATGCCGCGACCGTCCCGCTCAAGGATCCGCGCGCCTTCCGCATCGTCGGCACCGCCATGCCGCGGCGCGATCTGGTCGCGAAGGTAACGGGCACGGCGCAATTCGGCATCGACGTGACGCTGCCCAACATGCTCGTGGCCTGCATCGCGCGCTGCCCGTCGTTCAGGGGTAAGGTGGTGCGTGTGAACGACGCCCGCGCGCGCGCCGTGCCCGGCGTGCGACAGGTGATCGCGCTCGACCCGGTGCCGAAGCAGCACCCGGGCCGCGTCGCGGTCCTGGCCGATGACACATGGGCGGCGCTCCAGGGATGCCGCGCCTTGGACGTCGAGTGGGACATGTCGGTCGATGCGGCGGTGTCCACCGATGCCATGTGGCGCGCGGCGCGCGACGCCGCGTCCGATGACGCGAAGGCGCTCGTCGTCGCCACGCAGGGCGGTTCGCCTAACGGAACCGATCCGGGCCGCCGGGTCGAGGCCACCTATGAAGTGCCGTTCGTCGCGCACGCGTGCATGGAGCCCATGAACTGCACGGCCTGGGTCACGGCCGACCGCGCGCAGGTCTGGGCGCCCACGCAATTCCCCGAAGCGGCCCGCGAAACGGTCGCCAGCCTAACGGGACTGCCGGTCGACCAGGTCGACGTCCACGTGACCTTCTTGGGCGGCGGCTTCGGACGCCGCGCCTACCAGGACTTCGTCATCGAAGCGGCCGACCTCTCGAAGCGGGCCGGCGCGCCGGTCAAAGTCGTGTGGACGCGCGAGGACGACATCCAGCACGACCTCTATCGCCCGGCGCAGCTGCAGCGCCTGAGCGCGGTGCTCGACAACGCGGGCCATCCGGTGATGTGGACCAACCGCGGCGTCGGCATGTCGCAGCAGCGATGGTGGCAGCCGTCGACGACCAAGCCGCAACAACGCGACGGCGCCGACGAACCGCCGTACGACATTGCGAACTACCGGCTCGACTTCATCGAGATTCCCGGCGGCGTGCCGATGGGCGCGTGGCGTTCGGTGCGCCACTCGCACAACGGGTTCTGCATCGAGTCGTTCATCGACGAGTGCGCGCTCGCGGCGCACACCGATCCCGTAGCCTATCGCGTCGCCCTGCTCGACGGGAAACCGCGGCAGCAAGCCGTGGTCCAACTGGCGGCCCAACGCGCCGGCTGGGGCTCGCCCATGCCGAACGGAAAGGGACGCGGCATCGCGTACTTCAATTACGGCGGTACGTACGTCGCCCAGGTGGCCGAAGTGAGCGTCGCCGGCAACGGCGGCGTCCACGTGGACCGGATGATCTGCGCGTTCGACTGCGGCACCATCGTCAACCCCGACACCGTGCGCGCGCAGGTGGAAAGCGCGATCGTGTGGGGCTTGAGCGCCGCGCTCTACGGCGAGATCACGATCACCGCCGGCCGCGTCGAACAGCACAACTTCGACGACTTTCGCGTGCTGCGGCTCGCCGAGACGCCGCCCATCGAGGTGTACCTGGTCCGCAACGTCGAGACGCCCACCGGCGTCGGCGAGCCGGCCGTGCCGCCGGTCGCGCCCGCGGTGGCCAACGCGATCGTCGCCGCCGGCGGCCGGCGCGTCCGCCGCCTGCCGCTGGCGAAAGCCTAACGCGTCACCGACGGCCGGTGGCGGATCGGGACGTCGCACGAGCTCGCGATGTAGCACGTCTCGTGCGCCTCCTCGTGCAGCGCGTGCGCTAACGACAGATCCGAGTCGGCGGTGATCGTCACGCGCGGCGCGAGCGTCACATCCACGAACCGTCCCCCGCCCTTGCCGTCGAATCGCAGCGTGCCGCGCGCTTCGTCCGCGTACGACACCACGCGCACGCCGCGCCGCGCGCACAGCGCGAGATACGACAGCATGTGACACGAGGTGATCGCCGCGAGGAACAAGTCCTCCGGATTGTGCATCCGGCCGTCGCCGCGAAACATCGGATCGGCGGAGCCCGCGAGATCGGGTTTCCCCATGATCTGCACGCGATACCCTCGCCCGTACCGCTCGTAACTCGCGGTGCCATCACCGGTATTGCCGTCCCACGTCAGCCGGGCCACGTACTCGTGCTCGTTCGCCGCCATCGCGCCCTCCCACGGTGCAGCGTGAACAGGTCGAGAGACGACGAGGGGCATCCGCGACCGGGATGCCCC
>DASYXE010000465.1:0-4979 GCA_035935375.1 Gemmatimonadaceae bacterium
GATCGCGAACGCGCGGCGCAGGTAACGGCGCACGACCAGGTCGAACGCGGCCACATCCCCGTGCTGCACCCGCGCGAGAATCGCCGCTTCTTCGGCGAACGTGCGCTGGCCTTCCGACGGCTGCGCGGCGCTCGATTCCACCAGCGCGCTCACGCCGCCGGCAACGCGCCGCACGGGCGCGGATTCGACTTCCAATGTGCACGACACGGTCGGCGCATGCCTCTCGCGGAGTGACGCTCGATCCGCGGCCCGCACGCACAGCGTTGAGCCGCTCTCGATACTATATCGGTCGGCGCACCGAACCGTTGGGCATCAGGGCCCGTCGTCGCCACCCATGCGCGCGCCCATTTTTTCGTCGCGCTTGGCTTCATCGGCATGAATTTTCGCTACGTTGTCGTCGAACTTGGGCTGTTGATCCGTTGTCAGCAGGCCGCGCGCTTCCGTGAACTCCTGGTCGCGCACCTGACGCGCGCTCGTGCGCAGTGACTTGGCCGAATCCGGATCGGCGCCGTTCTGCATCAGCGCGTACACTGCGCGCCCGTAGTCGCCGAGCTGCGGGCGATACGCCTTCTCGATTTTGTCGAGCGTGTCCTTCTGAGAGTCTTGGAGCTTGATGCCCTTGAGCGCCGGTTTGAGACCTGCCATGTCCTCGAAGCGCCTCTGCATGTCGTCTTCCGACATCTGATGGCGTTCGCCGCTGCGGCCGCCTCCCATGCCGCGCCGCCCCATGCCGCCGCCCATCCCGCCCATGCCACCGCCGCCGCCTGGATATCCTTGCGCAGCGACCACGCCCGACCCAAAGGCAAGCGCGGCCGCCGCGACACTCGCGAGTGTCAGCAGGGTCATCCGTCGCATGATCATCTCCAGCTAGAGGCATCGGGGCAACGCCGTGCGCGTCGCCGTGAACATTCATCATACATACACCAGGCGCGTCCAAGTCGTTGGATGCACGGCGAACGGTTGACACCCCTCGGAGCCCGGGTTATGCTGCGCGCCGGCGCACGGCCGGACACGCCGCGCGTCGCCATGCAGCTCGGTAGGCGAGGTTCCCGCGTCACACACAGGCCACTGCCCGGCGGTCTCGAGAGAGGCTTCGACCGTGGTAGAGCAGGCACTCCCGAGCAAGGGTTTGCCTAACGTGGCTGGGATTCCACGTGGAATCTCTCACGGGACGCGGTGCCAAAGCTCACACGAGTGAGGGCTCGGCCCCGGATATCCGGCGGCCGGCTGGTGCCGATCGGCCCCTTCGCTCACTCCCGGGCGATGGGGCCGTTGTGTTGTCGGACGGGAGGGTTGGTTGCTATGCCGATGACGTCACTGCGCCCTGGGGCGCGCGGCGCCCAATGGACGGATCAGGCGCTCGAGCTGCTGCGCCTGCGCCCGGGCACCCGCGCGTCCAACGATCCGGGTGCCGCCGGCGTGAGCGACCCCCGCGCGCAAGCGCTCTTCGTCTATGCGGGCGCGACCGCCGTCGCCGCGCTCGAACGTCTCGACACCACCCGCCACGGCCTAACGGCCACCGCCGCCGAGCAGCGCCGCGACGAGATCGGGCTCAACGAGATCGCGCACGAGAAGGAGCCGGCGTGGTACGTCCAGCTCGTGCACGCCTTCATCAATCCCTTCATCGGCGTGCTGGCCGTACTCGGCGTCGTCTCGTATCTCACCGGCGATGTCAAAGCGGTGATCGTGATCTCGGTCATGGTCACCATCAGTGCCCTGCTGCGATTCGCGCAGGAGTTCCGGTCGAACCGCGCCGCCCTCGCGCTCAAAGCCATGGTGCGTACGAGCGCCACCGTCGAGCGGACCGATGAGCCGTCCGAGGATGATCCGTCGCCGCGGCCGCGCCGCCGCGAGGTACCCATCGAGGAGCTCGTCCCCGGCGACGTGATCGCGCTGTCCGCCGGCGACATGGTGCCGGCCGACGTGCGATTCCTCTCGGCGAAGGATCTGTTCGTGAGTCAATCGGCGCTCACCGGCGAGGCGGTGCCGGTCGAGAAGAGCGACGCGCCGCTCGACGTCGCATCCGGCAGCATCACGTTAGGCGAGCTCCGCAACATCGGCTTCCTCGGGACATCGGTCGTGAGCGGTACCGCGGCCGCCGTGGTCGTCGCCACCGGCGATCGCACGTACTTCGGCGCCATGGCCAGAAGCCTCGTTGGACGCCGGCCGATCACGTCGTTCGACATCGGCGTCAACAAGGTGAGCTGGCTGCTCATCCGGTTCATGCTCGTCATGGTGCCCATCGTCTTCGTGATCAACGGAGTGTCCAAAGGCGATTGGCTGCAAGCGTTCCTGTTCGGCGTGGCCGTCGCCGTCGGCCTCACACCCGAGATGCTGCCGATGATCGTGACCGCGAACCTCGCCAAGGGCGCGGTGGTGATGGCGCGGCACAAGACGATCGTCAAACGGCTGAACGCCATTCAGAATTTCGGCGCCATGGACGTGCTCTGCACCGACAAGACGGGCACGCTCACGCAGGACCGGATCATCCTCGAGCGCCACCTCAACGTCGTGGGCGAAGACGATGAGTCGGTACTCGCGCTCGCCTACCTGAACAGCACGTATCAGACG
Source organism: Gemmatimonadaceae bacterium (assembly GCA_035935375.1). Classification (GTDB taxonomy): domain Bacteria; phylum Gemmatimonadota; class Gemmatimonadetes; order Gemmatimonadales; family Gemmatimonadaceae; genus JADGGM01. Next base: position 2,572 of record DASYXE010000465.1, read on the forward strand.
GGATTGCGCAGCCTGCTCGATCGCGCCGTGCTGGAGCACAAGGATCTCAGCGAAGAGCTGCGCGTGGAGCGCGATTTCCGCAAAGTCGACGAAATCCCATGGGACTTCGCGCGCAAGCGGATGTCCGTGGTCGTCGAGCAAAAACAGACCGCGCACGTGCTCATCAGCAAGGGCGCCGTGGAAGAGATCCTCGCCGTGTGCACGCACGTGCGCGACGAAGATGTCGTCACCGCGCTCACGGCCGACGCCGCCGAGAGCGCGATCGACCTCGCGCGCGAGCTCAACGAGGATGGACTGCGCGTCGTCGCCGTGGCGTACCGCGAATTCCCCATCTGCGACCGCGCGTACACGGTGAGCGACGAGTCGTCTCTCGTGCTGTCCGGGTTCATCGGGTTTCTCGATCCGCCCAAGGAGACGGCGGGGCCCGCGCTCACGGCCCTGCGCGACCACGGCGTCGCGGTCAAAATCCTCACGGGCGACAACGACGTCATCGCGCGCAAGGTGTGCCACGACGTCGGGTTGGAGCCCGGTGACATTGCGTTAGGCGCGGACATCGAAGCTCTCACCGACGAGGAGCTGTCCGACCTCGCCACGCGCACCACGATCTTTGCCAAGCTCACGCCCACGCAAAAAACACGCATCGTCGGCGCCCTCCGCGGCCGCGGCCACACCGTGGGATTCCTGGGCGATGGCATCAACGACGCCGGCGCGCTGCGCGAGGCCGACGTCGGCATCTCCGTCGACTCCGCCGTCGACATCGCCAAGGAATACGCGGACATCATCCTGCTCGAGAAGAGCCTGATGGTGCTCGAGGAAGGCGTGCTCGAGGGACGCAAGACCTTCGGCAACATCATGAAGTACATCAAAATGACGGCGAGCTCGAACTTCGGGAACGTGTTCAGCGTCCTCATCGCGAGCGCATTCCTGCCGTTCCTGCCGATGCTGCCGATTCAACTGCTCATCCAGAACCTGCTGTACGACATCTCGCAGATTTCGATCCCGTTCGACGACATGGATGCCGAGTACTTGGCGCGGCCACGCATCTGGAAGGCGGACGATATCGGTCGGTTCATGGTCTGCATCGGGCCCATCAGCTCGATCTTCGACGTCGCGACGTTTTTCATCGCGTGGTACGTGTTCAAGGCGAATGCGGTGAGCCACCAGGCGCTGTTCCAATCCGCCTGGTTCGTCGAGGGACTGTTGTCGCAAACACTCATCGTGCACATGATCCGCACCGCGAAAGTCCCGTTCGTGCAGAGCCGTGCCGCGTGGCCCGTGCTGGCGCTCACGGCCACGATCATGGTGATCGGCATCGCGCTCCCGTTCATTACGTTAGGCGAGCGCGTCGGCCTCACGCCGCTTCCCGGCAGCTACTTCCTCTGGCTGCTCGGCATCCTGTTGTCCTACGGGTGGCTCACGCAGGTGGTCAAGACGCGGTACATCCGCCGTTTCCACGTCTGGCTCTAGCACCATGCGCTTTGCTTCGATGATTCACGCCGTCGACGCGCATGCGTGCGGTGAGCCCGGTCGAGTGATCGTCGGCGGCATTCTCGACGTGCCCGGTGCATCCATGTTCGAGAAGATGTGCCACCTCCGCGACCACGGCGACGCACTCCGACTGCGCATGCTGCGCGAACCGCGCGGCTACCCCGCGGCCAACTGCAACGTGGTCCTGCCGCCCACGCACCCGGAGGCCGATGCCGGCTTCGTGATCATGGAGCAGGTCGAGTATCCCGGCATGTCGGGCAGCAACACCATTTGCGTGACCACGGTGCTGCTCGAGACGGGCATGTTGCCGATGCGCGAGCCGGTGACCGACGTCACGCTCGAGACCCCCGCGGGCCTCGTCCGCGTTCGCGCCGACTGTGCAAACGGCAAGGTGCACCGCGTGACGTTCCGCAACGTTCCCGCGTTCGCGGTCCACCTCGACGCGCCGGTCGACGTGCCGCACCTGGGCACCGTGGCGGTGGACGTCGCGTACGGCGGCATGTTCTACGTGATCGCCGACGCGTCGCGCTTCGGCCTCCGCCTAACGCCCGATGAGGGACGGGACATCGTGCGCATCGGCGAGATGATCAAGGCGGCGGCGCGGGAACAGCTGCCCGTAGTGCACCCCGAGCAGCCCGGCTTCAGCGGCATCACGATCGCCCAACTGTCGGGCGCGCCGGCCTCGCCCAACGCGCATGCCCGCAATGCCGTCGTCGTGTCGACCGGCACGCTCGACTGGAACCGACCCGCCACCTGGACCGGCGCCATCGACCGCTCGCCGTGCGGCACCGGGACCTGCGCGAAGATGGCCACGCTCCACGCGCGCGGCGTGCTGCCGCTCGATCGCGACTTCCACCACGAAGGTGTGTTAGGCACCGTGTTCACGGGGCGGCTGCTCGAGGAAACGATGGTCGGGCAAT
>DASYXE010000466.1:0-2538 GCA_035935375.1 Gemmatimonadaceae bacterium
CGTTGTGGGCGCATGGCGTCACGGCGCGTGGAAGTGCGCGTTGATCCACGTGGCGATGGTGTCCAGCGCCGCCGGCGCGACCGTCTCATCGATCGCCGCGTATTCGGTCGGTGCGCCCGTGGTCGCCGTCTGGAAGAGATGGTTGAGCTTCGGCAGCTCCTCCACGCGATAGTCGCGGTTGCCCCCCGCGCGCAGCGCCGTATCGATCGCGGCGAGGTTTTCGCGCGCCGGAACCTGCAGGTCGAGCGAGCCGCCTAACGCAAGCACCGGCACGTGCACCCGGCGCAACGCCGGCCGCGGATCGTAGTGCAGGAAGTAGCGAAACCACGGCGACTCCAGTTGGGGCATCGCCTGATCGAGCTGCGCCTCCGCCGCCGCCCGTTTGTCGTTAGGCACGGAGGCGAGAATGGAATCCTTCGCCTTGGCCAGCCGCGCCACGGCATCGAGCGAGTCGCGCGATTGGGCGACGGCTTCGACGAGCAAACGCTGAGACGTGGTCGCTTTGTCGGCCGCCTCCGGCGGCGTTCCCGTGGCGATGGCAATCAGCCGTCCCTGGAGCAGCAGGATCGAGTCGCCCGGGACGCCGGGTCCCGACATGAGCACCAGAAACGCCACGTCCCGGCTCCGCGCCGCGACCATGGGGCCGATCAGGCCTCCTTCGCTGTGCCCGAGGATGCCGACGTGATTCGAGGCGATGCCCTTGACGTGCATCACATAGTGCACGGCCGCTTCGGCGTCCTGTGAGAAGTCGGCGCTCGTCGCCTTGTCGAAGGACCCCGTGGACTTCGCGACTCCGCGATCATCGTATCGGAACGACGCAATCCCGTGACGCGCGAGGTAATCGGCGATGACGAGGAATGGACGGTGTCCCATGAGGGCTTCGTCGCGATCTTGTGGACCGGAGCCGGTGACGAACACCACGGCCGGAAAGGGACCCTTCCCAGGCGGCATGATGAGGGTGCCGGCGAGCGTAACGCCGGGCACGGACGCGACCGTGACGTCGGTCGTCGCATACGGGAACGGGGGTTTGGGATCCTGTGGTCGCTCCGCGGGCACCGGCGCGGATGCGCGGCCGAACGCCAGCGGCATCGATGTGCCGCCCTGCGTGAACATGCCGTGAAGCGAATCACCCGCCGCCGCCAGCACGCCGCCGAATCCGATGTGCCACTCGGGCACGTCGACGGTGAGCGAGTCGCCGGCAGCGGCGATGTTCGCGTGCGCGACCGCCCCGCCCTGGTCGATGCTGCGCATGCTGCCGGTGAGCGCACCCGCGGAGTCCCGCACCACGAGCTCCAACCGGAGCTTCATGCCGCTCGCGCCCAGCAACGCCTCCCACGTTCCGGCAACCCGCGCGCCCCCGGTGCCACCAGCGTTAGGCGTTGCCGGTTGATCCTGCGCGGGGACCGGCGCGGCCGTCATCGCGCAGAGGAGCGAGACGGCCGTGAACACCGCAATCGGCGAGCGCATAGGCGAGGTCTCCGGGGGGAAAGGCGCACGCGATCGCTGCAGCCGTGCTCTCGCGCGCTGTCGCCCCCAATATGGAGCCCGCCTCGGCGCGAGCGCAATGCAGCCGGCTTCGCGCGCTACCCGTTAGGACCGTCCGCGCCGGCGCTCGTCCGAATCGCCCAGCGCCCCGGACCGTACACCGCGATCATCAGCAGCCCGCCCATGATGCCCAGGTTCTTGAAGAACTGCGTTTGCGTGGCGCCGGCCGACATGCCGCTCATCCGCCAGAAGTCATGCAGACAGACGCTGACGATCCCGAGATACACGAACATTACCGCCGCCGCCCGCTGTGCCCACAACCCGGTCAGCAAGGCAAAGGAGCCGAGCAACTCGATGACGAGAGCAGCAGCCAGCAGCGGGCCAATGAACCGCATGCCGTGGGCAGCCATGTACGACGCCTGTCCGTCCCACCCTTGGATCTTGCCGTTCGCGGCGATCGCGAATTCCGCGACGATCAACACGCGCGCGACTAACGGAGCGAGTCCGGTCTTCACGGTGTCGGTCACTGTGACGCGGCTCCGGCGCCGCGCGGCCGATTCTCCCAGATCACGTTGATGATCTTCCAGGAGCCGTTCCATTTGATTTCCTCGAGGAAATCGACCCACGTCGTGGCGTCGATGCGGACGACCGCATCGTTTCCGAAGACGCCGAGCACCGTCACCGAGTCGCGCCACTGTTCACGCGGGATCTTGCCAACCGCCGCGCGCGTCGACTGGATGAGCTCCGCGGCAGTGAGGTCCACCAATCGGCTGTGGCCTTGGCTGTCGGTGTAGACGAGCCGCTTCGCCAGGTGCGTGTGGAGCGCGTGCTCCATGCGTGCGGCGTCGCCCGAGTACCAACCGTCGATATAGTCGAGCGCCGTCTGGCGTATCGCGGCCGTATCGGCGGCCGACTGCGCGAACGCAGGACGTTGGGCGGCGGCGACCATCGTCACCGTTAGGACAGCGGAAAGCAGGCGCATGGAAGTCTCAATCGAAATAGAGATGCGCCAACGTTGCATGCGCGGACCAACTTCGACCGCCACGGTGTGAC
>DASYXE010000467.1:0-2322 GCA_035935375.1 Gemmatimonadaceae bacterium
CACCCCGCGGCAACGAACGCGCCGGCGCTGCGGACGGCGGTCTCGTCTGACGGTTGATACGACAGGAACGGCAGGTCGCCGACGACGAAGGCGCGCCGCGCGCCGCGGCACACCGCGCGCACGAACACCAGCATCTCGTCCATGCCCACGCCTAACGTGTTCGGCATGCCGAGCATCGTCATGGCGGCCGAGGCGCCCACGAGAATCATGTCGACGCCGGCGCGGTCGACGAACGTCGCCGTCGGATAGTCGTATGCGGTGATGAACACCGCCTTCTCGCCGCGCGCTTTGAGCGCCGCGAGGGTTGCGAGGGTCACCTTGCTGTCACCCATGCCTGCCTCACGAGAGCGAAGAGAGATCCGCGGCCCAGTCGCGCAACCGCGCGACAGCCGTGTCGATGCGGTCCGGCGCCGTGGCGTACGAGAGCCGGAGGTGCCGGTCGCCGCCCGGTCCGAAGCCCGTGCCGGCCAGCGCCGCGACGCCGTGGCGGACGAGGAGCACGTCGGCGGCTTCCTCGACGGTCAGGCCGGAGCGATCGAGCAGCTCCGACACGTCGGGGTACGCGTAGAAGGCGGCCACCGGCTCGGGGATAACGATGCCGTCGATCCCGGCGAGACCGCGCACGAGCGCGTCGCGCGTCCCGCGTAGGCGCGCAACCAGGTCGTGGACGCATTGCTGCGAGCCGGTGAGCGCCGCGATGCCCGCGTGCTGCACGAACGGCGGCGCGCACGAGGTGTTGTTGATGATCAGCGTACCCACGTGCTCGACTAACGGAGCCGGCATCACGGCGTAGCCCAGCCGCCAGCCGGTCATCGCGTACGTCTTCGAGAAGCTGTCGACGAGCACGGTGCGCTCGGCGAGGCCGGGACGCGTGGCGATGCTCTCGTGCCGGCCGGAGAACAGGAGCCGGCCGTACACTTCGTCCGACAGCACGACCAGGTCGTGGGCGAGCACGAGATCGGCGATGGCGTCGAGCTCGTTGGGCGCGATGAGCGATCCCGTCGGGTTGTGCGGCGCGTTGAGGACGAGCAGCCGTGTCCGCGGGCCGATGTTGGCCGCCAGCTCGGACGCCTCGAGGCCGTTCGCGCCCGGGCGCACGCGGTAGCGAACGGGCAACGCGCCGCCTAACCGTGCCACCGACTCGTAGATCGGGAACCCGGGGTCGGGCACGAGCGCCTCGTCGCCGGCGTCGGTGAGGGCGAGCAGCGTGTACAGCATGAGCGGCTTGGCGCCCGACGTGACCACCACGTTCTCGGCCGTGCACGGTACGCCGCGCGCGCGAACGTCGTCGGCGATGGCGCCGCGCAGCTCGGGGATGCCGACGGGCGCGACGTATCCGGTGATGCCATCGCGGAGCGCGCGAATGCCGGCCTCGACGATGTGCGGTGGCGTCGGGATGCCGGGCTCGCCGATGTGCAGCAGCACCACGTCCCGACCGGACTGGGCCACGCGCCGCGCGGCAGCGGCCACGGCAAACGCGGTCTCGGTGCCGAGCGCGCGCACGCGCTCCGTGGCCAACGCGTCGTGGACGCGCTCGCGGCGGCTGAGGTCCGAGATCCGAGTTGCGCTCATGGCGATCCTCGCTGGCGGTCAAGTTAGGCGAAAAAAAGCGGCCGCTCGGTGAGCGGCCGGGGGGACGACGTCTGCGAAGCGGCGGTGCGGCTACCGGATGCGCAAACTCCCCGGACGCTCGAAAGCGCCGGCCATGGCGGCGGTCCGCATCGTGGCGGGCATGGGGAACCAGGTCCCGAGCCCGGGAACGTGAGCCAGCATCAGGCAACTGCCTCGCACCGACGTGCGCGAAGACGACCTACGAAAAACGAAAATCCCGAGCGACGTGCCCGGGAGGTCGCTTTTTAGCAGTTGTTTAACGTGGCTGCAATATGCGGGCAAATCACCACGGCCTACGGTTGTCCCGGTCAACGTACGACGACGCTGACTGTAAGTCAAGGACAACTCGGGAATGGGGAAGCGCTCGCTGACGCTCGCTTGGGGAAGCGCTGCGCTGGGGGAAGCGGCGGCGACGCCGCCTGAGGGAGTGGAACCACATCAATGGTCTGCGCGACGTGAGCGCCATGCGCGAGCCGGGCGATTCGGCACTCTCCACCCAGAGACCACTGATGTCCTTCCACTCCCCCAGGCGGCGTCGCCGCCGCTTCCCCAAGCGCAGCGCTTCCCCAAGCGAGCGCCAGCGAGCGCTTCCCCATTCCCGAGCTGTCCGTGCTTGACTTACAGTCGGCGTCGTCGTACGTTGACCGAGACAACCGTAGGCCGTGGTGATTTGCCCGCATATTGCAGCCACGTTAAACAACTGCTAAAAAG
>DASYXE010000468.1:0-5999 GCA_035935375.1 Gemmatimonadaceae bacterium
TTGGAATTCGCCCAACGGAACGGAGAAGGGGAGCTGGTGGATCTGATTCAATCCCTGCGCGGCCGCGCCGATGGCGCCCTCATCAACGCCGGTGCCTACAGCCACAGCAGCCTCGCCATTCGTGACGCGTTCGCGGCGGTCCAGGTGCCGTTCGTCGAAGTGCACCTGAGCAACATCTTCGCGCGCGAGCCGGAGCGGAGGCATTCGATGCTCGCCTCGAGCGCACTCGCCATGGTGTGCGGGTTCGGCGCGCGCGGGTACGAGCTCGCGCTCCGCGGCATCGTCGCCTCGCTCGAGCGTGAGTGACCGTCGGTCCGAGCGCGTGGCGGCGCTCGCCGCCGCGCTGCGCGCGGCGCATCTCGACGCCGTCCTGGTCACCAGCCTGCCTAACATTCGATACCTGACCGGATTCTCGGGATCGAGCGCGATCGTCGTCGTCTCCGAGCGCGGCCTGTTGTTCGTCACCGATTTTCGATACGCCACGCAGGTGCAGGACGAAGTCGGCGACATGGCGCGCGTGGCGATCGAGCCCCAGAGCCTGTGGAACGGCGTCTGGCGGCAGATGAGCGACCTGACCGGCGTGGATGTCGTCGGCTTCGAGTCGGCGCACCTCGTGCACCGCGACTTCGAGCGCTTGCTCAATGCGGGCTCGCGGTGGCAATGGCGCGCGACGACCGACGTCGTCGAGACGCTGCGCGAGCAGAAAGATGAAGGCGAGATCGCGAGCATCACGGCCGCGGCGCGCGTGGCCGAGCGCGCGCTCGAGCGTACGCTCTCGGAAGTGCGCGCGGGTCAGACCGAGCTCGAAATCGCCGGCGCACTCGAGCGGGCGCTGCGCGACGAAGGCAGCAGCGGCTTCCCGTTCGAGACGATCGTGGCATCGGGAGAGCGCTCCGCGCTGCCGCACGCGCGGGCCGCCGACCGCCCGGTTCGAGCCGGCGACTTCCTTCTCATCGATTTCGGTGCCATAGTGGACGGCTATTGCTCCGACATCACGCGGACGGTCGTCGTTGGCCGCGCGACGCAAGAGCAACGCGACGTGCACGACATCGTGCGCATCGCGAACGAGCGTGCATCGAGCCTCGTGCACGCCGGCATGAGCGGCAAGGATGCCGATGCATTGGCTCGGCGCTACATTGAGGAGCGCGGTTTGGGCGAGGCGTTCGGACACAGCCTCGGACATGGAATTGGAATCGAGGTACATGAAGCACCACGACTTGCGCGCACGACGGAGGCCGTGCTCCCCGAGCGCGCCGTCGTGACGATCGAGCCCGGAGTGTATCGCGCTGGATGGGGCGGAGTGCGCGTCGAAGATGACGTCGTGCTTGGCCGTGACAGCGCGACTATTTTGACGAGTTTTTCGCGCGAGCTCCTCGAGGTCGGCTGACGTCCGGAGGGACTCATCTCTGACACACCTATGATTGACCTGCGCTACGTGAAGAAACTCGTCGAGCTGCTCGACGGGTCTTCGGTGGATTCGATCGAGATCTCGTCCGACAAGGGCATGAAGATCCGCATCTCGAAGACGCCGCAGCAGAGGGGAGTAGGAATCGCGACGACCGCGGCGCCGGTCCAGGTGGCAGTCCCGATGACGACTCCGACGTTGATCCCGGCGGCCATGCCTGCCGCGCGCATGACACCCGCGGACGGCGTTCCGGCGACGATGGCCGACTCGGCGACGCCCGCGCCGGTCGAGCCGCCCAAGCCGAAACTCCTCGAGGTCAAGTCGCCGATGGTGGGAACGTTCTATCGCTCACCCGAGCCGGGATCCCCCTCGTACGTGAGTGAAGGATCGCGCATCGCAAAGGGCGAGATCCTCTGCATCATCGAGGCGATGAAGATCATGAACGAGATCGAGTCCGAGTACGCCGGCATCGTGCGCGAAGTGCTCGTGAGCGACGCGCATCCGGTGGAGTACGGACAGGTCCTCTTCCGGATCGACCCCAATGGCTAACCCAGCCGTCTCCACGCCGTCGGAAGCGCCGAGCGCGCCCGCGCAACAGGCGCCCGCTTTCAACTTCAAGGCCGTGCTGCAGCGAATGATTCAGCAGAACGCGTCCGACTTGCACCTCAAAGTTGGGCGCCCGCCGGTGCTTCGCGTAAACGGCGATCTGAGCTCGCTCGATGTGCCGCCGCTGCGCCCCGAGGATCTGAAAGCGCTCGCCGAGCAGATCATGACGCCCAAGCAGGTGAAGGACTTCGCGGAGCACAAAGAGGCGGACTTCGCCATCGGCGTGCCGGGCATCGGACGATTTCGCGTGAACGTGTACCAACAGCGCGGCACGATCGCGTACGCGCTGCGGTCGGTGCCGTATCAAGTGCGCACGATCGAGGAATTGAATCTTCCTCAGATCGTTTCCGACGTCTCGCTGCGTCCGCGCGGACTGGTCCTCGTCACCGGCATCACGGGCTCGGGGAAATCGACCGCGCTGGCGGCGATGATCCAGCACATCAACGAGAAGCGTCACGCGAACGTGATCACGATCGAAGATCCGATCGAGTTCCTGCACCGTGACATCAATTCGAGCATCAATCAGCGCGAAGTCGGCGCCGACACCGGAAGCTTCGCGGCCGCGCTGCGCCGTGTGTTGCGGCAGGATCCCGACGTGATTCTCATCGGCGAGATCCGCGACATTGAAACGCTGGAGGTCGCGCTCAAAGCCGCCGACACCGGACACCTCGTGTTCTCGACGCTGCACACCACCGACGCCACGCAGACCATCAGCCGCGTCTTGTCGTTTTATGCACCACACCAGCAAAACGAAGTGCGGTTCATGCTGGCGAGCGCGCTCGCGGCGGTGGTGTCGCTGCGTCTGGTGCCGCGCGCCGACAAGCCCGGACGGGTGCCCGCGTGCGAGATTCTCATCAACACCGCAGCCGTGCGCGATCAGATCCGCGACATGACGAAGTCGCTGAACATTCCGGATCTGATCAAGGAAGGCACGGTGCAGTACGGCATGCAGAGCTTCGACCAGTCGCTCATGCAGTGGTACAAGAAGAAAACGATCTCGTACGAGAGCGCGATGTTCTTCGCCACCAATCCGAGCGAATTCGCGCTGCGTGTGCAGGGTGTCGAGGGCTCGAGCGACCAGAGCTGGGATGCGCTGCAGCGCGACATTACGTCGTGAGGGTGCCCACCGGGCGCCCCGAGTCGCGGTCCACTAACCGTCGCGCATGTTCAAGAAAGTCTTGATCGCGAACCGCGGCGAGATCGCGCTGCGGGTCATTCGCGCGTGTCGTGAGTTAGGCATTCAGACGGTCGCCGTCTACTCCGAGGCCGATCGCGAGTCGCTGCACGTACGGTTCGCCGACGACGACGTCTGCATTGGCCCGCCGCCCGCGCGCGACTCGTACCTCAAGATCCCGCGGCTCATCGCGGCGGCCGAGATCACCGGCGCCGACGCGATCCATCCCGGCTACGGATTCCTCGCCGAGAATGCGGAGTTCGCCGAGACGTGCGCCGCGTCGAACATCGCCTTCATCGGACCCACGGCGGAGCAGATCCGCGTGATGGGCGACAAGGCGTCCGCACGCAAAGCGATGGCCGCCGTCGGCGTGCCGATCGTGCCGGGCACGCCGGGTCCCATCGAAGACGTGGACGAAGCGTTGTCGTTCGGGCGGGACATCGGATTCCCGGTGATCATCAAGGCGGCGGCGGGCGGGGGCGGCAAGGGCATGCGCGTGGCCGAGGATCCCGAGGATTTCATGCGGGCGTTCCAGCTCGCGCGCTCCGAGGCGCTGTCGGCGTTCGGCTCGGGCGACGTGTACGTGGAGAAGTATCTCGCGCGGCCCCGGCACATCGAATTCCAGATCATGGGCGACAAGCACGGGCGCGTGATTCATTTAGGCGAACGCGATTGCTCGGTGCAGCGCCGGCACCAGAAGCTCATCGAGGAGGCACCGAGCCCCGCCGTTGGGCCTGCCTTACGGGAGCGGATGGGACACGATGCGGTGCGCGGCGCGAAAGCCATCGAGTATGTGGGCGCCGGCACCATCGAGATGCTGCTCGACGAAGATGGCTCGTATTACTTCATGGAGATGAACACGCGCATCCAGGTCGAGCACGGCGTGACCGAGATGCTCACCGGTATAGATCTGGTGAAGGAGCAGCTGCGCGTGGCGGCCGGCGAGCCCCTTTCGATAGCGGAGTTGCCGCCGCTGCGCGGACACGTGATCGAGGTGCGCGTGAACGCCGAAGATCCCGCGCGCAACTTCCAACCATCGCCGGGGCGCATCGACGTGTTTCATCCGCCTGGCGGTCCGGGCGTGCGCATCGACTCGCACATCTACGCCGGCTACACGGTGCCGCCGTTCTATGATTCGTTGCTCGCCAAGCTCATCTGCCAGGGTCGCGATCGCGCGGAAGCGGTGAAGCGCGTGCAAGTGGCACTCGAGAGTTTCGTGTTGGAAGGCGTGACGACGACGATTCCGTTCCTCGCGCGCGTGATGCAGAACGCGGCCTTTCAGGCGGGGCAGGTGGACACCAAGTTTCTCGAGCGCGAGGCGTCGCTGTTGCGGGAGCCGTGAGGATGCGAATCGACGTGTTGTTCGGACCGTCGATGCTGGCGCCGGCGGCGGTCACGGGACGGGTGGTCGCGGTGATCGATGTGCTGCGGGCGTCGACGACGATCACGACGGCGCTTGCCAACGGCGCGCGCAAGGTTGTACCTCTCGAGAGCGCCGACGCCGTGATCACCCGCGCCAAACAGTTCGAGCGCGCCGACGTGCGGACGGCGGGAGAGCAGAAGATGCAACCGATCCCGGGATTCGACCTCGGCAACTCGCCGCGGGAGATGACGCGCGACGCCGTGGACGGCAAGACGGTGCTCTTCACGACGACCAACGGCACGGCGACCTTGCTCGCGGTGCAAGGGGCGCGCGACGTGGCGATCGCGTCCTACGTGAATGTGGCGGCGGTGACGTCCCTCCTGCGCACGGCGGCGCGCGGCGGCACCGACATCAGCATCGTGTGCGCGGGGCGCGATCGCCAGGTCTCCCTCGAGGACGCGGCCTGCGCGGGACGCTACGTGCGACTCGTGACGAAGGAGATCGACGGCGCAGAGTTAGGCGACGGCGCGTTCGCCTGCACGGTGCTCGACCGGCGCTACGGCGACCGGCTGGACAAGCTGTTCGCCGACTCCGAGCACGGGCGCGCGTTGGCCGGGGCGGGCTTCGGCGAGGACCTGGTCGCGTGCGCGGCGATCAATGCCCACCCCGTGATTCCCATCTATCAGGACCGGCAGATCACCCTGCTCGGCCCCGACCGTGAGCGTTAGGCAATGACCACGACGCCCTCGCACCGCAAGCGCGAAGCGGCGGGCGTCGCGTTGTTGGCGCTGGCGCTGTTCCTCGCGTTGTCGATCGCATCGAGCCGATCGGGCGCGGGCGGCGCGTGCCACCAGACGCGGTCGCTCATGGGACCGGTGGGCGCCTGCACGCGCGCGGGACTCGTCTGGTTGGTCGGTGTGCCGGCGGCGTTTCTGATTCCGCTCTTGCCGGCGGTGCACGCGTTACGCCTGTTCGGTCGCTTGCAGTCGGACACCGATCGCAATTGGCTGCTCTTCGTGTTGGGCCTGGTGCTGCTCCTGCCGGTGTCGATCGCGCTCGCGATGCGCCTGGGACACGCGTGGAGCGACTATACCGGGTTCTGGGGCGGCTTCTTCGCGTTCTACTTGTCGCAGGCGCTGCTGTGGGGCGCGTGGATCTTCATCGCCCTGGCGTTCAGCGCGCTGACGATCTTCACGCTGGCGTGGAACCCGGTGCGCGTTCTGTTCGGCGCGCATCCGGCCGGGGGGCTCAGGCTGCCGTGGCGCCGCGCGGCGGCATCGACGGCGGCGGCCGACGTCAACGAGCCGACGCCCGAGGAAATGCCGGCCATCGAGCCGTATGCGCCGGAACCGGTCGACGCCAATGGCGCCGGCCTCGACGGGCCGCGGGGGAGACGCCGCAAGAAATCGAAGGCGGAGATCACCGCCGAGCACGACGAGGAAATTGCCGCC
>DASYXE010000469.1:0-3361 GCA_035935375.1 Gemmatimonadaceae bacterium
CGCCGCCCGCACTGGCCGCTCGCGGCGGCGCACGAGCTGGGCCAGGAGGTGCGGTGGCCGCCGCAGTATCTGCGGGCGAAGCCGCACTGACGATGCGGCGCGCCTAACGGGAAACCGTGGCGGCGAAGAACGCCAGCACGCGTTGCTCGTAGTCCGACGGGTCGTAGGCGTGCAGGTCCTCGTGGCCGGCGCCGGGAACGGCCCAGAACGTCTTGGGTGCGTGTGCGCGCGCGAACAGCGCCCGCGCTTCCTCGATGTGCGTGTCGTGGTCGGCGGTACCGGACAGGAGGAGCAGCGGCGCGCGAACCTGGGCGATGTGATCGATCGGACGCAACGCTGCGGGATCGATGCCGAAGCGCGGGCGCAGCTGCGCCAGGAACAGCGGCGTCAAGACGGTGCCTAACGGACCGGCGTGCGCCGCGAGGCGATCGCGAACCGCCGCCTCGATAGTCGGATACACGGACTCGAGCACGAGCGCATCCACGTCGAGCGGCACCTTGCCCAACAATGCGGCGGCGCCACCCATCGAGACGCCGATCGCGCCGATGCGCTCCCCCGGCGCGCGGAGCCGGAGGTACGCCACGGCCGCGGCGGCATCCGCCGCCTCCGTGGCGCCGAACGTGATGCGCCGTCCAGAGCTCGCACCCTCGGCGTGAAAATCGAACAGGAGGACGCCGTATCCGGCACGCGCGAGGACCGAGGCGCGAGCGGTCATGGAACGGCGGTCGCTATGGATTCCGTGCATGAGCACGATAGCGCCGCGTCCGGTTTGCCCGAGCGCGAGCCAGCCGCGCAGCGTGTCGCCCGCGACCGTCGTGAACGACACGCTCTCAAAATTGCGGAGCCGTGGCGGGCCGACCGCCGTCCGGTGCGGCCGCGTCACCACCGTGGCGGCGATCGATACCCCGGCGACGACGAGGAGGATGGCGACGGCGAGCGCGGCGAGGAGCCGGCGTGCTGCGCGCCGGGCCCTGTCAGGCCGATGGGTGGAGCCGGTGCCTAACGCTTGGGCGGCAAGAGCGCCGCGAGCTCCGGCACCTGACCCGCCGGTGTCCACCCCGCCATGCCCTGTCGCCAGACGAGCGTCTCCGGTGTGAGCGTGCCGGGCGCCGCCAACGCACTCTGATCCACCGGCCCGGTGCGCTGGCCGCCCACTGCATAGTACCACGCGACCGACGGCAGCGGCGGAGGCTCGTACGCGCCAACGGCCGGCGCCGCTCCGGCAACCGCGCGCTGGCCGAGCGCCGCGCCCATCCCGATGCCGACGCCGGCTGCCGCGCCGCCGCTCGGGTTGCGCGCCGCGTCGCGGATCGCGTCGGCGCTCTGCAGCTGCGTGTACGTATCCAGTTGGCCACGCAACATGCTCATCCGCGTCTGTTGGTCGAGGGTGGCTTCGACCTCGCTCGGCAACGACACGTTCTCGATCACGAACTGCGTGATGCTGAGTCCGTACTGGTCGAACTGCGGCGCGACGCGCTGCTGCACTCGTGCGCTGACTTCGGCGTACTTGGCCGACAGCTCGTAAATCGAAATTCCGCCATCGGCGAGCACGCCGCTGACCTTGGCCACGATCAGATCGCGCAGTTGATCGGCGATCTGGTCCGTCTCGAAGCCGGCGGTCGTGCCGCTCAGCTGCTCCACGAATTTGCGCGGGTCGACCAAGCGCATGGCATACGTGCCGTACGCGCGCAGGCGCACCGGCCCCAGTTGGGCATCGCGCACGATGACGGGGTTCGTCGTGCCCCACTTCTGGTCGACGAATTGCCGAGTGCTAACGAACAGGACGTCGGCCTTGAACGGGCTCGCGAAGCCGTATTTCCAGCCCTGGAGCTTGGACAGCACCGGCATGTTCGCCGTCGTGAGCTCGTGGCGGCCGGGCTGGTAGACGTCGGCGATGCGGCCCTGGTCGATGAGCATCGCCGCCTGCGCGGGACGCACGATGAGCTGCGCGCCATTCTTGATTTCGTTCTGCGGGCGCGAGAAGCGCCACGCCATCGTCGTGTCGGTCTGGTCGGGCCATTCGATGATGTCGATCAGCTCGCCGGTAATGAAGTCTCGCAGCGTCATGGGTGGCTCCGGTGTGCGCTCGTCCAGCTCAATGGAAGATCGCGTCCAACAGCGAGCGCAGGGTCGCGGTCTGCGCGTCGGACGAGTGGACCTGCATGGTGAAGCTCACGACGCCGGACGCGCCGGGCGCGAGCAGCGATGGGTCGACGAGGCCTAACGCACGCTGCTGCAGCGCGCGCTGCGCATCATCGGTCTGGCGCAGCTGCTGCATGCCGCCCTTGGCGACGAAGTCCAGCACGCCGCGCAGCTCGTCTTTCTCGAACCACACGCCGTGCTTCTTGCACACGTCGATCACGATGCCCGAGGAGTGCGCGAAATTGACGCGGTTCATCACCTTCGAGCACTCGGGGCAATGGACGTAGCGCACGGGCGCCGGCTGCGCGATGATTGCGGCGCCCGGCAGGCATCCCGTCGCCGCGGCCACGAGACCGCGCGCATCCTTGTCGGCGCACAACGCACCGAAGGCATCGGGAGACAGCCAGGAGCTACCGCACTTCGAGCACTGGTGCATGGTCGTCGTGCCCACCTGCACGGCGGGCATGTCGCCGCTGCAGCCGGGGCATTTGAGAACCGCACCGCTGGCGGCCACGCTCGGATCGACGGCTTTGGCGCCGCAGTGCGGGCAGAACTGGGAACCGACGAGCATCGAACCCATGCAGGCCGGGCACGCGACCATCGCGAGGCGAGAGCCGCAGTAGCCGCACTGCGTCGCTTCGCCCGTGGCTGGGGCGCCGCAGTTAGGACAGTTGAGTGACGTGGGCAACGGTGGACGCTCGGTGACCCGTTGACGGAGTTGGGACGGCGGTGGTATCGGAAGGACGGTGCGTCGGGCCGTCCCGTCACCACTTCAGCTCGCCAAGCATCGCCGCGTACGCGTCGATTCCGTCCCAGATGTTCTGGAGCCGGATGTTCTCGTTTGCCGCGTGCTGATTGTCGTCGTGGTTCGACACGGGCAGGCCGACCAGGGGGACATGGAAGATGTCGTCGAAGACGTAGAGCGGGACGCTGCCGCCCAGCATGGGCACGACGGCGACCGGCTGATCGGAGGCGCGGCCAGCCGCCGCGATGACCGCCCGCGCGACCGGCGACGACATGTTCGAGCGAAACGCGGCGTAGCCAACGTCCCAGTCGATCTTAATGATTTTCGCGTGCGCGCGCCGAGTGGCGGAGTCGGGTGTGTCCGTGACGATGGTCCACCCTTTGGTGCGGAGGAATGCCTCGAGCTCGGCGCGTACCGTGTCCGGCTTCTGATCGGGCACCAGGCGAAAGTCGATCGACACTTCGGCGTCGGTGG